>NZ_DAOLGP010000008.1:0-96573 GCF_035329545.1 Candidatus Neomicrothrix sp. | reverse complement strand
ACCCCAACTCGGGAGCCCGAACAACCGCCAGACGGTCACCTGCACTCCCCAGTTCGCACATGGGTGGCACCTGCACTCCCCAGTTCGCAGATGGGTGGAGCCGGGCTCGCCTTCGGGCGGGATGGTTGGAGGGCAGTTGGGATGCCCCGGGTCAGGGGCAGGCCACGCCGGGCGGGGGGTCACCGATGGCGACGCCGACCGGATCCGGGGCGGGCGCCGATTCGACGGCGGGCGCCCCGGTCGAATCGGCAGCGCCACCATCACCGAAATTCGAGTCCGAGTCCGAATTCGAGTCCGGTCCGTCATCGGGAGCCGAAATCCCGGTTGGCCCGGTCTCGGCGGGAGCATCGTCCGGGCGGTCGAAGCGGTTGAAGTCGGTGCCGATCACCAGCTGGAGCTCCCCAGCACCGATCGAATCGTCCTCGACCAGCTCGACCGGGGTGACGAAGTACCGCTCGGCCAGCTCGGCCAGCTCCTTGGATTGGGGTCCGTACCGGATTTCGGACGTGTCGGTCGTCCCCCCGGGAGGATTGCCGACGCCGGTCGACACGAACCCAAAGCGCTCGAACTCGGTCGCCAGCATCGTGGCCAGGCCGTCGCGGCCGGTGCCGTTGAGGAGCTCGAAGGACACCTGCTCGGGCTGCGGTCCGGCAGCGGCCGCAGCACCCTGGGGGGCATCGCCCCGGAACGGGGCCAACACCGCCGGCGCAGCCGCCTCGTCCAGCATCTGCACCTGGGCCCCCGAGGGCATCGTGCGGTCGGTCGTCGGCACCACCGTGGTGGCCAGGTCGTCGGGCGAGAAGTCCTGGAACCGCTTGCCGAGGGCGATCAGCGTGCGCAGCGAC
This sequence comes from Candidatus Neomicrothrix sp., assembly GCF_035329545.1. NCBI lineage: Bacteria > Bacillati > Actinomycetota > Acidimicrobiia > Acidimicrobiales > Microthrixaceae > Candidatus Neomicrothrix > Candidatus Neomicrothrix sp. Next base: position 95,728 of record NZ_DAOLGP010000008.1, on the reverse strand, counting down.
AGGTCCTGGTCGAGCGTGACCGTCTCGGTCAGCGTCGTTCCGAGGGTGTCGAGCGCCCCGATGTCGGTCAGGTTCAGCTGGGAGACCTGACCGAGCGCCCGCCGCATGAAGATCTGCTGGCGGGTGACCCGGCCGAGGTCGCCGGTGGGGTCGGTGGCCCAGGAGCCGTCGGGCTTCTGGTATTCCAAGTGACGGGCCCGTGAAAACGCCAGGGCCTGGTAGGGGTCGAGCGTGATGCACCCCGCCTGCTCGATGTTGAGCCCGGAGTTGGTGTCACGCACCGGCGACGAGGCGTAGATCGGCACGCCACCGACCGCCTCGACCAGCCGCTGGAACGCGATGAAGTCCACCTCGACGTAGTGGTTGATCGGCACCCCGAGGTTGGCCTCCACCGCGTCGATGACCGCTTGGGGACCGTCGTTGTAGGCGGCGTTGATGCGGTGTCCCTCACCATCGATCTGTACCCACAGGTCGCGGGGCACCGACAGGACCGATGCCGCCCGCTTGGACGGGTCGATCCGCACGACCATAAGGGTGTCCGAACGGTGGCCGGTCTGGTCCTCGCCTGTGTCGAGAAACGCCCCGGCGCCGGCTTCGTCGGCGCCGATGCCGTCCCGGGTGTCCGATCCGACGACCAGGTAGTTGCTCGGCCCCTCCTTGGAGACCGCAGCGAGGTCCACGTCCACCCGGTCGACGTTGCCGTAGCGGCCCCAGGCCCACGTTCCGAGGGCACCGACGAGCAGCGCCAGCGTGATCACGCCGCCGCCCAGCACCATGCGCCTGCGGCGATAGTCGGGCTGTGGGCGGGAGGACCTGGTGGGCATGACGCTGACACTCCGGGAGGGGTTGGCCGAGACCGGCGATCCCCACGGGTCGTCGAGGGTGAAGCACACAATATCGGTGGGGATCGCTCAAGTGGCGGCAGTAGGATTGCGCGATGGTTGCCACCGCCCCCGAAGCCGCACCTTCGACGAACGCCCCGGCCAAGCCACCCCGCTGGACCCACCAGTGGAAGGAGCTCAAGGCCGAGGTGATCGACACGAACCTGTGCACCGGCTGCGCCGGCTGCGTCATCGCCTGCCCCCACGACGTGATCGGCTACAACCACGAACAGGGGGGTTACCGGCCCTTCCACCTCGAGGACGAGTTGGGCCCGGACGACTGCATCCACGGCCAGAAGGGCTGCACGTCGTGCACCCGGGCCTGTCCCCGGTTTCGGGCCTGGGAGCCGCAGGCCAACGAGCACCTCTTCGCCCGGGAGCGCACCGACGACGAGGTCGCCGGGATCTACCAGGACATCGTGTTGACCCGGGCCAGCGACGAGACCGTGCTGAAGAACGGCCAGGACGGCGGCCTGGTGTCGGCCATCTTGTTGTGGGCGCTCGAGCACGACTACATCGACGCTGCGCTGGTGAGCTACCTGGAGGGCGACGCCAACAGCTGGGTGGCCAAGCCGGGCGTCGCCGCCAACCGCGAGGAGATTTTGGAGGCCGCCGGAAGCCGTTACACCTATTCGGCCAACACCCTGGCGATGGACGAGGCGCTCGAGGCCGGCCACGAGCGCCTGGCGCTGGTCGGCATGAGCTGCCAGAGCTCGGTGCCGCCGGTGATGTGGAGCCGCAAGGTGGGCAAGATCTCCAAGCCGATCAAGTTCAACCTGGGCCTGCTGTGCTCGAAGACCTTCGACGACGCCATCTTCGAGGAGCTCTTCTGGCCCAAGTACGGGCTGGCCCGCAACAGCATCGCCAAGATGAACATCAAGGGCGTCTTCCAGATCTGGACCAACGATGGCACCTACCGGGAGATCCCGCTCAAGGAATGCCACGCCTGGACGCGTGAGGGCTGCAACCACTGCCCCGACTTCGCCGCCGAGCATGCCGACATCTCGTGTGGCGGCATCGGCGAGAACGCCGACTGGACGCTGACGATCGTCCGCACCGACCTGGGCCGGGAGATCATGTCCCGCATGATCGCCGACGGCACCCTGGAGTCGCGTCCGGGTGACTCCGATCCCGGGGCCATCGCCCTGATGCGCCGGCTGGCCGAGAACAGCAGGGCCCGCTGGCCGACGAGCGCTGCGCCAGAGGTCCGCCTGGGCCTGCCCACCAAGAAGTAGGTGCGGGCGGTGCCGCCCGGCTGACCCCGGGCGGGATCAGCCCAGCGTGGTGGTGGTCTTGTCGCCCTTGGCGGTGGTGGTGGGCCCGTCGGCCTTGTTGTCGAGGCAGGAGTCGAAGGCGGCCTGGATGCCGGACGGCACCTTGATCTGGCGGCCCTCTTCATCGGCGGTTTGCTGGTCCTTATCGAACTTGGAGAACTCGCCCCACTTGACGGTCTTCTCCAACTTGGTCCACACGCAGCGGCAGTACTCGGCAGAGCCGCCGTCCTTGCAGCCGACCATGAAGTTCTCCTCGGCGCGCTCGTTGTAGTTGGTCGGAACGTCGGCGCAACCGGTTATCACGAGCAGGCCGACCGCGAAGGCGACGGCGGACAGGCGGCGCAGGGAGTGACGCGACCGGCCGGCGGGGCGAGCGGAGGGTCCGACGGGGCGAGGGGGTGTAGGCACGGCCGTGGAGCGTACCAGCGGGTTGAGCAAAGGCCACTTCGACCGGCGCAGACGACGGCGCACAAGGAGCGTCGAACGAGGAGGACCGTCAGTCGTGAGGTGTCAGGCCCGCGAGATGGCGGGCCCTGGCGAACGTAGCGTCCAACATGTCCTCGGTCAGCCGTCCGGTGAAGGTGTTTTGCTGGCTGACGTGGTAGCAACCGAGCAGGATCGGCCTGGGCGACCCCGCGTCGGTTGATCCAGGGCCGGGTGAGGCGGCATCACGGCACACCGCCACTTCGACGCCATGACCAAAGCGGGGGCGGGGCCTCACGTCGTAGAGCCGGCTGAGCACCGAAAACCCGAAGCCACCCAAGGCGACGACGACCGACAACCGGGGCAACGCAGCCAACTCCCGGCTGAGGAACCCGACGCAGGTGTCCCGCTCGACGATGGTGGGCTTGTTGTCCGGTGGGGCGCAGTGCACCGGCGACGTGATCCAGACGTCCGACAGCACCATGTCGTCATCCCGAGACGTCGTCTCGGGCTGGCTGGCGAAACCGGCCCGCCACAACGCCCGGTAGAGCCACTCCCCCGACCGGTCGCCACAGAACATCCTGCCGGTCCGGTTGGCCCCGTGGGCCGCCGGGGCCAACCCCACCACCGCCACCGAGGCCAGCGGGTCCCCCCAGCCGGGTACGCCTCGGCCCCAGTACTCCTGGTCGGCGTAGGCGGCACGCTTCTCGCGGGCGACCCGCTCGCGCCACTCGACCAGCCGAGGACACGCCCGACACTGCGACACCTCGTCGGCGATTGTCGCCAAGGTGCGGGCAGCCTCGGCCTCGACGTCGGGGGTTGGATCCATATCAAGCCAGCTTGCCACCCCGAACCCGTAGGCAATATGACCGAGTCGTTGGGATCGCTGCCCGGCAGTATCCTGACGTCGAGATGACCCCCCAACCTTCCCGCGACGCCAGCGCCGATGCGGCGACCAGCGACCCCCCGACCGCCGCCGAGCCCACCGCAGACGCGGACCACGGAACGAAGCACACGTTGGTGCTGCTCGTCCGTCACGGGTTGACCGAAAGCACCGGTAGCGTGCTGTACGGGCGAACGCCAGGCAACAACCTGTCCTCGGCCGGGCAGGCCCAGGCCGAGGCGGTCGCCGAGCGCATCGCACCCCTGGGAGACCGGGTCCGTTTCGTCGTCTCCTCGAACATCGAGCGCACCCAGCAGACCGCCGCTCCGATCGCCTCGGCCCTCGGGTTGGAGGTGGCCTCCGACGATCGGCTGCTCGAGGCCGACTTCGGCGAATGGACCAACCAGAAGCTCGACGAGCTGCGCAAGCTGCCCGACTGGCCGGCGGTGCAGAACCATCCCTCGACCTTTCGCTTCCCCGGCGGCGAGTCGTTCCTCGAGATGCAGCACCGCATGGTGAACGCCGTCACCCGCTGGGCGGAGCGTGCCGCCGGCGGAGCGGTTGTGCTCGTGTCCCACGCCGACCTGATCAAGACCTTCGTCGCCTTCGCTGCCGGCACCCACCTGGACGAGTTTCAGCGCCTGGTGATCAGCCCCACTTCGGTGACCCCCATCGTGCTGGGCGCCTCCACCCCGATCGTGTTGGCGGTCAACTCGACCGGCGGCGACCTGACCGCGCTGGCGCCGGCATGAGCGACGAGTTCGAAATGTTCGACCAACCAGACGACTTCCTGCCCGGCTCGGTGGGCGAACCGGGCAATCGGGTGTTTTACATGCAGGCCCGCGACGGCCACCGGGTGACGTCACTGCGCTGCGAGAAGGAGCAGGTGCTGGCCCTGGCCCAGTTCCTGATGCGACTGGTCGGCGACGACGGACCCGTCGAGCCGCTGGGCGAGCTGATCGAGCCGGTCACCGAGAGCTTCGTCGTCGGCAACCTGCTGGTCTCGGCCGAGGACGCCGACGGATCGGTCGTCGTCGTCGCCGAAGAACTGGTTTTCGTCGACGAGGATGACGACGGCCTGTTCCTCGATGAGCCCTCCTTCGACGACGCAGCGACCGAGCCCAGGGAACTGCGGATCCGGATGAGCGCCGCCGCCGCTCGCGGCTTCGCCCAGCGGGCCGGACGGCTCATGGCGGGAAGCCGACCGATCTGCGAGCTGTGCGGGCGTCCGATCGACCCCGATGGGCACGCCTGCCCTCGACTGAACTAGAGCTGACCGGGCGTGGACGAGATCGAGCTGCGCTCCACGCTGGAGCCCGACGACCCCGCGACGGTGACGGCGCTGCGCACCGGCGAGATCGACGTTCTCGGCCGCATGCCGTGGAGCTCCAACGGAACGTTCCTCGTGCGGGTCCACGCCGGCGACGACGAGCTGACCGCCATCTACAAGCCGGAGCGGGGCGAACGGCCGCTGTGGGACTTCCCGGCCGGGTTGTGGCGGCGCGAGCGGGCCGCCCGGCTGCTCGACGAGGCGTTGGGGTGGCGTTTCGTACCGCCGACCGAGGTGCGCCACGATGCGCCACTTGGTGTGGGCACGCTGCAGTTCTTCGTGCCGAGCGACCTCAACGTGACCGCGTTCGACCTGGTCGGCGAGGAGCGTTTCGACGCCAACCTGGCCCGCGTGGCCGCCTTCGACGTGGTGGCCAACAACACCGACCGCAAGGCTGGCCACTGCCTTCCCGACGGCGACGGGCGCGTTTGGGCCATCGATCACGGGCTGTGCTTCCACGCCGAGGAGAAGCTGCGGACCGTGCTCTGGGACTACGCCGGCCAGCCGCTCGAGGGCGAGCTGCGCAGGCGCCTGGCCGCCTTCTCGGTCGCCGACCTCGATCCGGAGTTCGGCGAGCTGCTCTCCGGCGAGGAGCTGAACGCCGTCGTCGATCGAGCCCAGCGCCTGGCGCTGGTAGGTGTGCTGCCCAGTGATCCCAGCGGGCGTCGCTACCCCTGGCCGCTGATCTGACCCACCGCCGGTGCTGCGCCCAAGGGGGCCGGCCCGCTACTGAACCAGCGCCCCGCTTGGCGACGACGGTGCCGACCGTTCGGGGCCGCCCCGACCGTTCGGGGCCGCACGCGGCGACGAGCGGGGTCTCCCCCGCTCGCCGTCGACTTCACATGAGGTTGTTGACCAGATCGCCTCAGCGGCTCTGGATCGCCTCGATCAGCTTGGGCAGCACCTTGTGCACGTCGCCCACGATGCCGAGGTCGGCGACCGAGAAGATCGGCGCTTCGGCGTCCTTGTTGATGGCGATGATGTGCTTGGCGCCCTTCATGCCCACCAGGTGCTGGGTGGCGCCGGAGATGCCCGCTGCGATGTACACGTCAGGCTTGACGACCTTGCCGGTCTGGCCGACCTGGTAGCTGTAGGGCACCCAACCGGCGTCGACGATCGCTCGCGAGGCGCCGGGGGCGGCACCGAGCAGCTTGGCCAGGTCTTCCACCGCCTGAAACTTCTCGGCGTCGCCCATGCCACGGCCGCCGGCGACCACGATGGCGGCGTCGTCGAGCGACGGCCCCTCGGTCTCCTCGACGTGGATGTTGGTCACCTTGGCTGCACCGACGGCACCCAGCTCGGGCACGGCCAGCGCTTCCACCGTGGCGGCGTCGCCGGAGGGCGACTCGGCTGCGGCGAACGACTTGGGGCGCACCAGGAAGATGCCGGGGGTGGACCCGGTGAACTTGGTGGTGACGTTGGTGTTGCCACCGAAGACCGGCTCGACGCCGACCAGGGCGCCATCGACCTCGTTGAGCTCGACGATGTTGGTGATGACCGGGGCATCGAGGCGCACCGACAGGCGGGCGGCCACATCGCGGCCGTCGTAGCTGGTGCCGAACAGGATGGCGTCGGGCGAATCGGCCGCGATCGCGTCGGCCATGGCCGCTGCGAGGGGCGGGCCGGGCAGGCGGCCGGTCAGGTCGCCGGTCGCCAGCACCTTCGAGGCGCCGTGGGCGCCCAGGGTGGCGGCGAGGGAGTCGCCGGAGCCACCGACGACGGCAACGACCGTGTCAGCGAGCTCGGAGGCCTTGGCCAGCAGCTCCAGGGTGGTGGAGGTGGGCTCGCCGTGGCCCTCTTCGGGCTGGGTGAGGTCGGTATAGACCCAAATGGTTGAAACAGACATGTCCAGCTCCTCAGATGATCTTCAGGTTGGCGAGGTAGTCAACGACCGACTGGAAGGCTTCGCCCTCGTCCTCGATGATTTCGCCGGCCTCTCGGGCGGGGGCCTTGGCGATGTCGATGATTTCCTGACCGGCACCGGCCCAGCCCACCTGCGAGGCGTCGAGCCCCAGGTCGGCGACGGTCAGGTTCTCGACCGGCTTCGACTTGGCGGCCATGATGCCCTTGAAGGATGGGTAGCGGGGCTCGACCACGCCGGCGGTCACCGAGACGACCGCTGGAAGCGGGCACTCGACGTCGTTGAAGCCGGCCTCGGTCTGGCGACGGACTTTGACGGCACCGTCACCCACTTCGACCTCCTTGGCAAAGGTCACCGAGGGAAGGTCGAGCACGGCGGCGAGCTGCTCGGGAACGGTGCCCGTGTAGCCGTCGGAGCTCTCGGTGGCGGTCAGGATCAGGTCCGCGCCCTCCACGCGCTTGGCGGCGGCGGCGAGCACCTTGGCGGTGGTCAGCGCATCGCTACCGGCGAGCGCTGGGTCGCTGATGAGGATGGCTTTGGCGGCGCCCATCGCCAGCGCAGTGCGCAGCCCGGACACCTCCTCGTTGGGGGCCATCGAGATCAGCGTGACCTCGCCCTCCCCGGCGTTGTCCACCAGCTGCAGCGCCATTTCAACGCCGTAGCTGTCGGACTCGTCGAGGATCAGCTTGCCCTCGCGCTTGAGGGTTTTGGTTTCGGGATCCAGATCCCCAGGCTCAGCCGGGTCCGGGATCTGCTTGACGCAGACGACAACGTTCATGTGCGCCAGTCTGCCAACAGGGCGACCCCCGAACAAAACCGGGCGGGCTCCCCCCACCCGTCCCGGCGTCGCTCCTTGAGCACTGGGCACCGGGCCAGGCCCGGTAGCTTCGGGCGCCTTGAAGATCCTGCTCATCGCCAACTCGACCGCCTCGTCGGTGACCGCCCGCAAGCGCGTCGTCATCGCCAAGCTGCTCTCCGGCGCCCACGACGTCAGCGTCGCCCTCACCGAGCGGCGCGGCCACGCCACCGAGCTGGCCCGCGCCGCGATCGTCGACGGCGTCGACATCGTCGTCGCCCTCGGCGGCGACGGCACGCTCAACGAAGTGGCCAACGGGCTGGTCGGCAGCGACTGCGCGCTGGCGGTGCTGCCCGGCGGATCGACCAACGTGCTCGCCCGCACGCTGGGACTGGCCGACGACCCGGTCCAGGCGTGCCTGCAGCTGCTCGACGCCCTCGACCTTGGGCTGATCCGGCGGGTGTCCCTCGGCCGGGTCGACGCCCTCACCCCCCTCGAACCCGGCAGCGACCTGGGCGGGCGAGGGCCTGCATCGACCATCACCGAGGCGCCGCGCTGGTTCACCTTTCACCTCGGTATCGGTTGGGACGCCGCCACCGTCGCCGAGGTGGAACGGCGGGGAGCGCTCAAGCGGTACCTCAACCACGTGCTGTTCATCTACGCAGGGCTGACCGCATTCTTCCGTGACACCGATCGAACCTCGCCGTGGCTGCGCGTCGACGTGGACGGTGAGATCGTCGAGGGGTGGCAGTGCCTCGTCCTCAACTCCAACCCCTATACCTACGTCGGTAGCCGGCCCTTCGATGTCGACCCGCAGGCCACGCTCGACGCGCTGCCCACGCTGGTGGTCGCCACCCGCTTCGGGGCAGGCGACCTGCTGAGCCTGTCAGGGGCGGCGCTGCGCGGCGGCGGCCTCGCCGACCACCCCTCGGTGAGATTGTTTCGGGAGTTCTCCGAGGCGCGTGTGGAGGCGCTGCGTTCCCTTCCCTGGCAGGTCGACGGCGACTACCTGGGCGAGGTGGGCGGGATGGAGCTCAGCGGCCGACGCGACGCGCTGTCGCTGGTCACCCCGGGGCCCCAGCGTCCCCGCCGTCCAGAACCCGGTCGACGAAGCCGGCGGCGGCGAGGTGTGCCCGCATGGCTCCGGGGTGGTCGGTGATCAGCGCGTCGACGCCCAGGTGGGCAAGGTTCACCGCATGGTCGAAGTCGTTCACCGTCCAGGTCCACACCTCCAGGCCCCGATCGGCAGCGGCTGCGATCAGTGACTCGTCGACCTCGGGGTACCACGGGTTGTATGAGGTGCAGCCCAGCGAGGAGGCCACATCGAGGGCCAGATCCGGACGGGGCACGCCCATCGTGAGGTAGGCGGTCGGGTGGCCGACGCCCATCTGGGTCAACAGGACGAGGATGTCGAGGTCGAATGACGACAGCACGAAGCGCTGGGTCGCCGGCCGCCGGGCCAGGTCGTCGAGCACCAGCTCGAGCGTGGCGATGCGCCGGGCGAGCTGCTCGGACGCTTCGTCGGACTTCACCTCAACGTTGACGACGCCGGGCGCCACCTCCAGGGCCGCCGGCAGCGACTCCAGCGGGGCCAGCTTGCGAAGGGCGGCAGCGCTGGTGCGGTCGATGCGGGTGCCGTCGCCGAGCTCACGGTCGTGCGACAGCACCAGCTGTTGATCGGCGGTGAGGCGGACGTCCAATTCGACGCCGTCGGCGCCCTGTTCGCCGGCTTCGATGAAGGCCGCCAGCGTGTTCTCCACCCGATCACCCGATGCGCCGCGATGGCCGAGTATCAGCGGCATGATCGGCCCGGTCGGCTGGGGCCCCGGCGACGGCGCCTCCACAGGGTTTGGCCTCGCGGCGGTCGGCTCTGCGAGGGTGGGGACACTGGTCGAGCGATCGGGTTTGGTCACGGTCGCTACGCTTGCACAACTCGGCGCGACCCGACCCACACACCACGTGGGTGACCGAAGTCACATTTCACTTTGTGAAACTTTTCCTTTACAGCTCTGCCACTTCTGGATAGGTTGCTGAGCGCCCACTCAGTACATCCCCTCGTGGCTGCGCCAAACCCCCGGCGCTGCCAGCGAAACATTGTGCTGTCGACTTGCCAAGCGCGCGCCTTGTGCGCGCACCCGTGCATACCCGGAGGACAAACATGGCCCTGACGCTCAAGCCCGGCAGCTTCACCGACACCGACAACTGGCGTTCGACCGCTGCGTGTCGCGACACCGACCCCGATCTGTTCTTCCCGATCGGAACCACCGGGCCGGCCATCGAGCAGATCGACAGCGCCAAGGTTGTGTGCGACGCCTGTGACTCCAAGGTGCAGTGCCTTGAGTTCGCGCTGGCCACCAACCAGGACTCGGGCATCTGGGGCGGAACCTCCGAGGACGAGCGCCGCAAGCTTCGCCGCCAGTGGGTCGCCGCCCGCCGGCGCGCCAGCTAGCCACCCCCGAGGTGCATCACCGGTAGCTCCTGGGTGGGGTCGTCCCCACTCGGAGCACCCAGGTCCGGCACCTCGACGACGACCACGGCCCTCGTGCCCGGTTCGTCGGCCTCCGCTCCCCCACCCCACGCCTGATGCCGGGGACCGATCTCGATCGTGCCGCCGAGTTCCTCGGTGACGAGCGACGACACGATCGACAGCCCCAGACCGCCGCTGCTCGGATCGATGCTCCCGTCGACGCCGACCCCGTTGTCGACCACCTTCATGTGCAGCTCGGCTCCGCTTCGGTCGAGCGTCACCCACACCCTCGCCTGGGCTTGGCCCTCCTCCCCCAGGTTGGGGAAGGCGTGGTCGAGCGCGTTCTGGATCAGCTCGTTGACGATGATGGCCAGCGGCGTCGCCACGTCGGACGGCGCTCGCCCAGCGGTGCCGGCCAGCCGTATTTTCACGTGGGCGCCGGTGACCTGATCCATATTGCGAACGATCGCCGCCACGATCTCGCGCAGGTCGACGTCGTCGCGGTGTTCCCGACTGAGCAGCTCGTAGACGACCGAGATCGCCTGGATCCGCTGCACCGACTCCTGCACGGCGCGGATCGCCTCCGGTTGGGAGATGCGCCGGCCCTGCAAGCGGAGCAGCGAGGAGATCGTCTGCAGGTTGTTCTTCACCCGATGGTGGATCTCGCGGATCGTGGCGTCCTTGCTGAGCAGCAACAGGTCGAGCTGGCGGATCTCGGAGACGTCACGCAAAAACACGACCGCCCCGGTCACCTCGGCGCGCACCAACAGCGGCAAGACCTCGAGATCGATGACCACCGGACCGACAGCCACCTCCTCCGAAGTCGGGCGCTTGGTACGAAACGCCAGACGGGTGGCCAGCTGATCGAGCCCCGCCTCGGCCAAATGGGTGGAGCGCATCTGGCCCTCCACCCCGGCACGGTTGAGCGCCGAAGTGGCGTTGGGCGAGGCGAACTCCACCCGTCCGTCGCCGTCGAGCAGGATCAGGCCGTCCCCGACCCGTGGCGGCTCGCGCGGCACCCGGTCCTCGGGGCCCGGTGGATAGGGAAAAGAGCCCGCGGTGATCATCCGGGCCAAGCGACCGAAGATCGCCTGGTAGACGCGCTCCAGTTCCCCCGGTTGGCGACGGGGCGGAGGCGCCTGCTCGCTGGACATCACGGCGACCACCTCGCCGCGCCAGGTCACCGGGGTGGCCTGAACCGCCACCCAATCTTCGAGTTCCTCGACGAACAGGTCGCCGCGCTCGATCCGACCCGTTCGCCAGGCCCGATCGACCAACGGCCGCTCCGCAGCGCTGGCCCACACCCCCACCAGGTCGGACTCGTAGATCGTCTGGCCGGTGGTCGGCCGCACCTGGGACCGAACGAGATAGCCCTTGCCGGCCCGGACGTACAACAACAGGTCGGCGAAGGACAGGTCGGACAACACCCCCCACACAACCGCCAGGCGACGCAAATGATCCTCGACCGGATCGCTGGGCACCCGCGCTTGGTCGCCCGGGGCCTCGGGCACCTCGCTTAGGCGGGGTTCTCGTCCCACAGTCGTTTCCCGAGCCGCACCAGGCCGGCGATGTCGGTGATGTCCTCGGTGAAGTAGGGCACAGAGGCGACCGTGCCGGCGCCGACGGCCAACCGATCGCGCTCCTCCGCCTCGCGCCCGGCAACCAGCTGGAACCGGAGGAAGTTCTCCCCCAACTCCGGCAGCATGCGCCCGAGCAGCGCTTGCCGGTCCTGCTCCAGGCCCAGCGCCTCGCCCAGCGGCTCGGCTCGCTCGGCACCGTGCTCGACCAGGTCGTGGGCGGTCACGGTCGAGGCCTGGTCGGTCAGGGTCGACGGCAGCGTCTTGTTGAGCACCAGCGCCCCGACGTCGTAGTTGCGTTTGTTCAGCTCGGCGAGAAAGTACTTGGCCTCCCGTGCCGGAGAAACCTCGAGCGTCGAGACGACGATGAAGCTGGTGTCGTCGGAGGCGAGCAGTCGGCTGACCGCCTCCGACCGCTCGACGAACCCGTCGTACATCGTCTGAAACAGGATGAAGAACTCGGCGATGTCCTGCAGAAACTGGCTGCCGAGGATGCGGTCCGCAACCGTGTAGAACGGCTTGGAGGCAAGGGTGAGCACCCGCGACCGGCTCGGCGCGATCAACCAGCGCAGCAGCCGGCTGGAGAAGAAGTCGGCCATGCGCTGGGGGGCATCGAGAAAGTCGAGCGCGTTGCGGGTCGGTGGGGTGTCGACGACGATCAGGTCGTAGCGCCCCGAGGAGTGGATCTCGTAGAGCCGCTCCATCGCCACATAGTCGTGGCTCTGCACGAACCGCGAGCTGATGTTGGCGTACAGGGGGTTGGCCAGGATGGCGTCGCGGGTCTGAGCGTCGGGGGCATGCCGTCGCACCAGGTCGTCCCAGCTCTCCTTGGTGTCGAGCATCGCCGCCCACAGCTCGCCGGTCGGACGGACGCCGGCCCCCTGAAACGCCTCGTCGGGCACCCGGCTTTCGACGTTGCCGAACTGTTCCAGGCCCATCGCATTGGCCAGACGGCGTGCAGGGTCGACGGTGATGACCAGCACCTTCAGCCCCAGGGTGGCGGCCGCCATCGTCGCCACCGCTGCGGCGGTCGTCGTCTTGCCGACGCCACCGGACCCCGCCGAGATCAGGATCTCCCGACCCGACGCCAGGTTGCGAATGCTCGAGCCGGCCATCAGACGAGCTCGTCTTCGAGAAGGCCGGCGATGGCGTGGGTCGCCCGGGTGCCGTGGGTGCGGATGAACAACATCGGCAGGTTGAGCAACGGCACGCCTTCGGGCAGCCCGGCCCGTAGGCGCTTGAGGTGCGGCACGCGCGAGCGTCGCAACCCCACCGCCAGCTCGGCGGCCTCGACCACTCCGTCGAGCCCCGCCAGCGTGGTGGCGCCGGACCCCGATGCCACCTTGGGTTGAGCAACCGGCTGATCGGCGCCGCGCACGGCTGTGGCCAGCTCGTCGAAGAGCTCCTGCTCGGCCCGGCCGAACAGCTCGGGCAGCACCCGATTGGCCACGACGGCCGCCAGGTCGATTTCGGTCTCGGTGCCGAGCCGCCCGACCAGCTCCAGGGTTTCGTTCACCGGCATCTCCTCGGGGGTGGCCACGACGACCACCCCGGTCGTAGCGGGGTCCTTGAGCAGGTCGATCATCCACGCCGTCTGGGCCTGCACCACGCCCACGCTGATCAGCTCGCCGAGGGCGACCGGCGAGGCCAGCTGTCCGACGACGTGACCGGAGGCCGACGCGTCGACGACGACCAGGTCGTAGTTGCGCTCGCGCACCTCGTAGGCGATCTTGCCGACCGTGAGGATCTCCTTCACCCCCGGAGCGGCGGTGGCGACAAAGTCGAACATCTTCGCCACCGGTCCCAGCCGGGCGAGCAACGGCAGCTTCAGCTGCAACTTGAGGTACTCCCGCAGCGACTCCTCGGTGTTCATCGCCATGGCGTACAGGTTGGGCTGCACCTCGGTCGGTGCGAACTCCAGGGGGCCAACCCCGTAGAAGTCGGCCAGGTTGCCTTTGGCGTCAACCTCGCACACGAGGGTGCGTTTGCCCTGGCGCGCCCCGAGCAGCGCCAGGGCCGAGGCGACCGACGTTTTGCCTACCCCGCCCTTGCCGGTGACGAACAACAGCCTGCGATCGAGCAGTGGGATGTCCACCGGGTGATTAGCTCGAGAACCCGATCGAGCGGCCGCCCGTGTCGCGGCCCATCTCGAGGTAGGCGATCTTGGCCACCGGCACGGCGACCTCTCGGCCCGAGGTATCGGTCAGCCACAGCACGCCGTCGCCGGCGGCGACCGCTTCGTCGATCCGGTCGTGGATCTCGTCGCGCAGGTTGTCGTCGACGGTGAGGTCCAGCTCGCGTGGGGCCTGGGTCACTCCGATACGAATGTCCACTGAATACTCCTGAAGGTCGTCCGAGGCAGGCAGTGCCGCCGACGGCTCATGCTACGTGGCGTCGCCGTCGGGGCCGATTCGTCACCGGGGAGCTGACCCGAGGGAGCGCGTGCCTGCGAAGATGGAGCGATGTCGACCGACCCCACCAGCACCGAGCCCCTCGCCAACGAGCCCGGCACCACCGACCGGACCTCCACCGACGCCGATGAACGGACCGCAGCGCAGGTGATCGACGACGCCCGGGCCCAACTGGCGACCTACCCCCGCGAACACCTGGCCACGCTGCCCACCCCGCTCGAGCCGTGCGAGCGGCTGAGCGAGGCGCTCGGCGGACCGGAGATCTGGATCAAACGCGACGACTGCACCGGCCTGGCGATGGGCGGCAACAAGGTGCGCAAGCTGGAGTTCCTCATGGGCCAGGCGCGGGCCGCCGGAGCGGCGCGGGTGGGCACGTTCGGGGCGCTTCAGTCCAACCACGCCCGTCAGACCGCCGCCGCCGCCAACGCCCTGGGGCTGGGGTGCGACCTGATCCTCAGCGAGATGGTGCCCCGCGTCGACGGCGACTACCAGACCAACGGCAACCAGACGCTTTTTCGCATCCTGGGCACCCCGGTCCACCGGGTGAGCGACGATCAGGACACCGCCGACGCAATCAGCTCGGTCGAGGAGGCAGCGGCGGAGGCGGGCGAGATCGTCAGCTGGATCCCCACCGGCGGGTCCTCACCGGTCGGTGCGCTGGGCTACGTCAACGCCGCAATCGAACTGGTCGAGCAGGCGGTCGAATCCGAGATCGGGTTCCACCGCATCGTCAGCGCCACCTCGACCGCCGGCACCTACGCCGGGCTGCTCGCCGGCATGGACCTGCTGGGGGCCGGAACCGCGGTGACCGGCTTCGACACCTACGAGGGCGCCGCCCGCTCCCGGGCCGCCGCCCGCACGCTGCTCGATGCGCTGGGGCCGATGCTCGACCGCGAGCCGGTGCCCGAGGGCACGGTCGACATCCTCGACGGCTACTGCGGCGACGGCTACGGCATCCCGACCGCCGAGGCCACCGAGGCGATCGAGTTGTTCGCCCGCACCGAAGGCATCCTCCTCGACCCCGTCTACAGCGGCAAGGCTGCCGCCGGGCTGATCGACGTCGTTCGGCGGGGCCTGATCGGCGACGACGAGCGGGTGCTGTTCCTCCACACCGGCGGAGCCCCTGGCCTCTTCGCCTACTCGGGCGAGTTCGCCTAGGCGGCGGCGCCCTGAGGGCTTGGCCGACCGTCCACGGCCGCCCTGAACTCTCCTGCCGGGCCCTTCCACCCGGCCGGCAGTAGGGCTATCATTGGGCTATGTCTCGGACGCAGACGATGGTCCAGCTCAACGACGATCTCGTCGAACGCCTCGACGTCGAGGCCAAAAGGGCCGGCCAATCCCGCTCGGCGTTCATCCGCCAGGTTCTCTCAGAGCGCCTGGCCGAGCTGGATACCAATGCCAAGATCGAGCAGTGGGTTGAGGGTTACCGCCGCATCCCGCCCGGCACCGTCGACGAGTGGGGCGACCTGGAGGCGGAGGCCGACGATGCTGGTCGTCGAATGGCCCGGGATCTCGACGAGGAAGAACGGCGGGCCGGCTTTTCATGGTGAGACGTGGCGAGGTCTGGTGGTTCGAGCCTCCACGAGAGCGGCCTCGCCCTTACCTGATCCTCACCCGCAGCCAGGCCACGCAGGTACTCACGCGTCTTGTCGCCGTGCCCTGCACCGGAACCATCCGAGCGATCCCCACCGAGGTACGGCTGGGCCCGGACGATGGCATGCCCCAGGAGTGTGTCGCCACGCTCGACAACCTGAGACTGGTTGAGCGGGGCTACCTGACCCAGCGAATTACCGCACTGTCGAGCGATGCCATGGCCCAGGTGTGCCAGGCCCTGTCGTTCGCAACCGGGTGCGACTGACGCCCGGCCGTCCAGGGCACCATTCGCCATCAGGCGGTCTAGAGAATTTTGAGCTCCGGGTGGGTACGTCGGGTGGGGGCCAACTCGGTGTCCACACGAGCCGCCAGGCTCTCGAACACCTTCGACGCCTCGGAATCGGGGTCGACCGCCATGATCGGCCGGCCGTGGTCGCCGCCCTCTCGAAGCTTCGACACCAACGGGATCTGGGCGAGCAGTGGCACCTCAAGCCGATCGGCCAGTTCCTGGCCACCTCCGGCACCGAAGAGCTCGTAGCGCTTGTTGTCGTCGCCGGTGAACCAGGACATGTTCTCGATCACGCCCTTCACCTCGAGGTTGACCTTGTGGCTCATGAACGCGCTGCGCTGGGCGACCCGCTGGGCCGCCTGGTTGGGCGTGGTCACCACAAAGACCTCGGCCCGGGGGAGGAACTGGGCCAACGACAGCGAGATGTCACCGGTGCCCGGCGGCAGGTCGACGAGCAGGTAGTCGGGCTCGTCCCAGTACACGTCGGTCAGGAACTGCTCCAGCGCCTTGTGCAGCATCGGGCCGCGCCAGATGACCGCCTGGTCTTCTTGGGCGAAGAAGCCCATCGAGATGCACGACACGCCGTTGGCCACCGGGGGCACGATCATCGAGTCGATCACCGTAGGTGGCTGCTCGATGCCCAGCATGCGTGGGATCGAGAAGCCCCACACGTCGGCGTCGAGAATCCCCACCTTCTTACCCATGTTGGCCAGTGCGATCCCCAGGTTGGTCGTCACCGAGCTCTTGCCGACGCCGCCCTTACCCGAGGCGATCAGCAGCACGCGGGTGCGGTTGCCCGGCTGAGCGAAGGAGATCGCACGGCCCTCGGCGTGGCCGTGGCCCTGCTGGCTGCCTGCGGTCGCCGCCGGATCGCCCTGCAGCTGCTCTCGCAGCGCCGCCCGTTCGCCGTCGGTCATCGAGGTGAACTCAAGCTTCAGCTCATCCACGCCGGCCAGCGAGGTGACCGCCTCGGACACGCGTCGCTGAATCTCGGCCTTCAGCGGGCAGCCGGGGATGGTCAAGGCGATCAGTACCGAGACAACCGGCAGCTCGATCTGGATGTCGCGAACCATGTTGAGGTCGACGATCGAACGGTGCAGCTCGGGATCCTCCACGGGCCGCAGTGCCTCGATGACGTCGTCGCGGGTAATGGGAGATGCTGGAGCCATAGGGGCCAGTCTCCCCTTCCTGGGCGCGATCCGCCAGCAGGGCCGCAGCCGCCCGCGTCCGACGACGCGCCGTCCGGTCGACGAGCCGCTCCTAGACTGCGATCCACCATGGCAAATGTGACCGATCCCACGATGGCCACGTGAGCGCCCCTCGGGCCTACCTTGACGGAGCGTCGACCCAGCCACTTCGCCCCGAGGCCCGTGCCGAGCTGATCGAGGCGTGGGCCGAACCCGCGGGCGACCCGGGGCGTATGCACACCGAAGGCATGGAGGCCCGGGCCCGGCTGGAGTGGGCCCGGGAGCGGGTGGCGACGGCGGTCGGGGCCCGCAGCCGGTCGGTCGTGTTCACCTCGGGCGGCTCTGAAGCGATCGCCGCAGCCGCCTACGGCGCCACCGAGCGGGGCCCACACTCGGTGGCCGCCGCGGTCGAGCACTCGGCAGTGCGCTCCTGGGCCGAGCGGGGCCCGGTCACCTGGGTGGACGTCGACCGGTCGGGTCGCGTCGATACCGAAGGGCTGCTCGACGGGGTGAACGCATCCACATCGGCTGAGCCCACCGGCCTGGTGCACCTGCAGTGGGCCAACCACGAGGTGGGTACGCGCCAACGGGTCGCCGAGGTGGTCGCATCCTGCCGCGAACGGGATGTGCTGTGCCACATTGACGCATGCGGGGCGTTGGGACACGACCCGATCGCCTTCGACGACCTGGGCGCAGACCTGATGTCGGTCTCCGCCCACAAGCTGGGCGGACCGCCCGGCATCGGCGCCCTGCTCGTGCGTCGCGGACTGCGTCTCGACCCGCTGATCGTCGGTGGCGACCAGGAACGGGCGCGGCGGGCAGGCATGGAGGCGGTCGGTCCGGCCTGCGGGTTTGCTGCCGCTCTCGAGGCCGCAACGGCCGACCTGGACGACAGCGCCCGCTTCGCCCGCACCCAGACCGACCGGGTCATCGCCTGGGCCGAGGGCACCGAGGGGGTCAGGGTGCTCGGCGATCCGGTCGACCGGCTGGATCACCTGGTGTGCCTGGGGTTCGACGACGTCGAACCCCAGCCGTTGCTGATCGGCCTCGACCAGGCCGGCGTGGCGGTGCACTCCGGCTCATCCTGCGCCACCGAGGGCCTGGAGCCCTCACCGGTGCTCGCCGCCATGGGCGTGGACGACCAGCGTTCGATGCGGGTCTCGCTCAGCTGGTCGACCACCGTCGCCGACGTCAGCGCGTTTCTCGACGCCGCGCCCGAGGTGCTCGGCTCGCTGCGCTCCCTGCGCGCAGGCACCTAACGTCGATCGAGGTGCCGGCCGCGAACTCCGACGTGTCGGGCGGGCAGCAGGGCGGTCAGCGGGCTGATGACCACCGACCTCAGCGAGGAGTCCGCTCAAGCCGCGAGCATCGGCGCCCGGTGGTGGCCCTGCCGGCGCAGACGGCGACCTACAACCCGGACGGAACGGTGCCGGTCGGGCGGGGCACCAGTGCCAGCTGACGACCCTGGGCGACCAGGTGACCTTCGGAGTCCCAGATCTCGCCGTCCTCCTCCAGCAGGCCGTCGGTGACGAAGCGGGTGGTGAACGCGCAGGCGAGCCATCCCGGGGCCGGACGACGCCGGACGTGCACGGTCAGCTCGAGGGTCGGCGTCCATCCAACCGGAAGATCGAGGTTGAAGATCGTCGGGGGAAAGGCGTCGATCGCACAGGTCAACGCGATGGCGTCCATCGGCTCGCCGTTGCGCAGGCGGAACCATCCCCGAATTCGTGCCTCACCGGTCGGCTCCCCGCGGAAGAACCCGATGTCCTCGGGGTGGAGGCGCTGCTCGACCCGGGTGGCGAACGATGGCGGCTGCTGGATCGCCACGGCGGCCGCTGCCTCGGCCCGGTCGGGGTCGCCCGCGCAGTCTTCCGGCGGCGGCAGGTCGGGCGGCCCGCCGTCCACCCAGCTGGCGACCTCGATGTTCCCGGGCCCACCGCCCGGCTCGCCGAAGGTGCCCAGCGCCGTCAGCACCGGACGCCCCGCAGCGGACAGCGTGGCCGTCGCTGTGGCGAAGCGCCGTCCCTCCCGGATCACGGTCGTGTCGATGTCGAGCCGACCGGGCTGGCCGGGCGACAGGTAGTGGGCGGTCAGGCTCACCGGCGCGGGTCGGCCGGTCGCCGCCACCAGCGCCCGGGCGGCGATGGCGAGCAGATACCCGCCGTTGGCGTTGCCGCCGATGTCCCACCCCTCGGCGATCTCGGCCCGATACCGGCCCGGACGCTCGCCTGGTTCAACCGCGGTGGCTCGCTCGAATTCGCCCATGGTCGGCCACGCTAGAAGACGGTCTCGACGCGACGCTCCGACGGTGGGCCATCCTCGACGCGAACTCTGCTGCTATCGCGCGCTCTACGACGTTTTAGCGGCAGAGTTCGCCAACGGCGGCGCTCAGCCCGGCTCGTCTCGACCAACACGCAAGGTTCACCCCTCGCGGGATGGTCGGAGAGCGAGCGGCCGAGTTCGCTACCCGCCGGCGGCGGCGATGGCGTCGGCCATCGCCAGCACGCGCTGGGCGTTCTCCACGTGCAGGTTCTCGATCATCCGACCGTTGACCGTCGCCACGCCACGACCCTCGCGCTCGGCGGCCTCGAACGCCTCGATGATCTCCCGCGATGCGGCGATCTCGTCGTCATCGGGGGCGAACGCGGCATTGGCGGCTTCGAGCTGCCCCGGGTGGATCAGGGTCTTGCCGTCGAAGCCCATCTGGGCCCCCTGGCGACACTCGGCGGCAAACCCCTCCAGGTCGCGCACATCGTTGTACACGCCGTCGAGGATGACCTTGCCGGTGGCCCGGGCGGCGAGCAGGCACAGGCCCAACCCGGTCAGCAGTGGCTGGCGACCGGGCACGTGCTCGGCGTGCAACTCCTTGGCCAGGTCGTTGGTGCCCATCACCAGGACGGTCAGGCGCTCGGATGCCGCAGCGATGTTGGCGCAGTCCAGCATCGCCTGGGGCGTCTCGACCATCGCCCAGATCTTCGTGTGATCGGGCGCGCCACCCGAGACAAGGCCGGCCTCGATCGCCGCGACGTCGGCGGGCGAGTTCACCTTGGGCACCACGACGGCGGCGGGGCCCGCCCCTGCCGCTGCCGCCAGGTCGTCGGCGTGCCAGGCGGTGTCCAGCCCGTTGACCCGGATGGTCAGCTCACGACCGCCGTAGGCGCCGGAGGTGACCGCATCGACCACCCGGTCGCGGGCCTCTGCCTTGGCGTCGGGAGCCACCGCGTCCTCGAGGTCGAGGATCAGCGAGTCGGCGGCCAGGCCCTGGGCCTTCTCGAGCGCCCGGGCATTGGCGCCGGGCATGTACAGCACCGACCGGCGCGGGCGCAGGGCTGCCGATGACGAACCGGCCTGTGACGAACCTGCCTCGCCCATCAGTTCGACCCCCCGCCCATGACGGCATCGGTCGCCGCCTGGTAGCTGGCGGCCAGCTCCGGGTCGTTGGCGCTGAGCGCCTCTGCCAGCTCGACGACCACCTTGCACTGCTTGACGGTGGCGTCGTCCTGCATCTTGCCGTCGATCATCACTGCACCGGTGCCGTCACCCATCTGGTGGATGACGTTGCGGGCCCAGGCCACCTCGGAGGGCTCGGGCGAGAACACCTTCTTGGCGATATCGATCTGCACCGGGTGCAGCGACCACGAGCCGACGCAGCCCATCAGATAGGCGTTGCGGAACTGGTCCTCGCAGGCGACCGTGTCGCGGATGTCGCCGAACGGCCCCCAGTACGGGAAGATGCCATAAGTGGCGCAGGCATCGACCATGCGGGCCATCGTGTAGTGCCACAGGTCCTGCTGGTAGCTGGGACGGGGCGCCTCGGCATCGTCGGGGTCGGGGTCGGCGCGCACGACGTAGCCCGGGTGCCCACCCCCGACGCGGGTGGTCTTCATGCGCCGGTCGGCCGCCAGGTCGGCGGGGCCCAACGACAGCCCCTGCATGCGAGGGCTGGCGCCGCAGATCTCCTCGACGTTGGCCACGCCTCGTGCGGTCTCGAGCAGCGCGTGGACCAGGATCGGCCGCTCCAAGCCCGCCTGGGCCTCGAGTTGAGCGAGCAGGCGGTCGATGTAGTGGATGTCCTCGGCGCCCTCCACTTTGGGCACCATGATCACGTCGAGCTTGTGCCCGATCGCCGGAACCAGGCGGGTGAGGTCGTCGAGGCACCACGGGGAGTCGAGGCTGTTGATGCGGGTCCACAGCTGCGTGTCACCAAAGTCGGTGGCCAGGGCGATTTCCACCAGCCCCTCGCGGGCCGCCTCCTTCTTGTCCGCCGAGATCGCATCCTCGAGGTTGCCCAGCAACACGTCGGCCTTCTTCGCCAGCTCCGGCACCTTGGCCGCCATCTTGGCGTTGGATGGGTCGAAGAAGTGGATCATTCGAGACGGGCGGGCGGGCACCTCTCGGATCGGCGTCGGCGCGCCGAGGGCGAGCGGACGGAAGAAATCCTTGGGGGGTTGCATCGAAACCTCCGGGTCGTCGAGTCACTGACCATACCGGCACGGCCGGGTGACCTGGAAGCCGCTTGCGGCGCTCGACGCGGCGACCCCGGAAGGAGCCGGCCGCCCCGAAATGTGCCGTGCGTTGTCTGCCCGCGACCGATCGCATGTGGGTTTTCACTGTTTCCGCCTTGTCTCCGCGGGTACTCAGCCCCACGGAGACGACAGAGTGGAACGGCCGGTGAGCCCGAGCGAACCGCCGAGGACAACAGAACGATGAGCGGACTATGACGATGCAGCCGAGTAGGGGGGACGGGACCGAAGCCACCCGTCGGGGGGCGATGTTGTGCCCTTCGAATCGAGCGGGAAACGAGCGGGCAGGTTTGGTCGTTTGAGCACCGCCACCTTGACAACCAGCACCGGCCAGCGGGTAGCCCTCAATGCGCAGCGCTGGTGGGACGACTGCTCGGCCGTCGATGAGAAGCTGCTGTCGCTGGCGGTCGGCCCCGTTCTCGACGTTGGGTGCGGGCCGGGCCGCCTGGTCGCCCTGCTCGCCCAACGGGGCATTGAGGCGGTAGGCATCGACGTGGCCCCCGGAGCGGTCGAGTCCACACGCCATCGTGGCGGCGACGCCCTGGTGCGATCGGTTTTCGAGCCCCTGCCCAACGAGGGTGGATGGCACACCGCCCTGCTCTTCGATGGAAACGTGGGCATCGGCGGGGATCCGGAGCAGCTCTTCGACCGCCTTGGCAGCGTGCTCGCACCCGGCGGGACGATCGTGGCCGAGCTCGAGGGCCCCGGCAGTCGGCGCCGGAGGGACCTGGTGCGCCTCGAAGGCCAGGCCGGCACGAGTGGCTGGTTTCCCTGGGCCTGGCTCGGCGTCGACGACGTCGAGGCCGCCGCCGCAACCGCTGGGCTGGTCACCACCTCCCACCATGCGATCGAGGACCGCCATTTCGTCATGCTCTCGATGCCGGCGGCGCCGAGGATTCTTCGCTGAGTGCCGGGCCTTTCGGGCGCTCGGTGTGGAGTCTGGACTGATACGATCAGCGCCCGCCGAGACCGGCTGCCCGCCGGTGCAACCGAGGGAGATCCCACGTGGACAAGCACAAGTTCCTGACACCCGAGTGGGTGGCTGCGGCCACCGCACTTCGCGACGAGATGGACGACGAAGTTCCCCCTCCCGCTCATTCGGTGCGCATGAACCAGATCGTCAACGAGGTTCCCGTCGAGGTTGCCGAGGGCGACGTCCTCGCCTACATGGACACCTCCGAGGGCGAGATGAAGATGGGTCTGGGGCAGTTGGACGATCCCGACCTGACCGTCACGCTCGACTACGCCACCGCCAAGGCCATCCTCGTCGACGGCAACCCGCAGGCGGGCATGCAGGCCTTCATGGCCGGCAAGATCAAGGTGCAGGGCGACATGACCAAGCTGATGGCGATGCAGGCCGGTCCGATCGACCCGTCGGCCCAGAAGCTGGCCGAGGCGATCTCGGCCATGACCGAAGAGATCGAGGACGCCTGAGCACTGCGGGCGACGCCGACAACACCGGCGGTATCGACAACGACGGTGACACCGGGCGGTGGGACCATCGGGTGGCGTTCGTGTTGGCGGTCCGCAACGAGGAGGCGGACCTGGCTGCCACCGTCGCGTCCATCCGCGCCCAGCGTCACGGTTCCGGGTCGTTGGCGATCGCTGTGGCGCCCTCCGACGACGACACCTTGGCCGTCGCCCGCCAACTCGCCGCCGACGATGCCGGGATCACCGTGGTCGACAACCCCCGCAGTTGGGTCAGCCACGGGTTGAATCGGGCGATCGCCGCCACGTCGGCCGAGTTCGTCGTCCGGGTTGACGGCCACTGCACGTTGCCGCCCGACTACACATCGTTGGCGGTCGAAGCGCTCGACCGCACCGGGGCGGATGTCGTTGGTGGCGTCCAGTCGGCCACGGGTGCCCCTGGAACCCAACAGGCGGTGGCGATGGCGATGTCATCCCGGCTGGGCGTCGGCAACTCACGCTTTCACTACGGCGGATCGGCGGGGCCGTCGGACACGGTGTACCTCGGGGTGTTTCGTCGCAGCGCGCTCGACCGGGTGGGTGGTTTCGACGAGACGCTGCTGCGCAATCAGGACTACGAGCTGAACTGGCGCATCCGCGACAGCGGCGGCGAGGTGTGGTTCGAACCGGCGATGGTCGTCACCTACCGGCCCCGCCCGTCGCTGCGGGCGCTGGCGTCCCAGTACCGCCAGTACGGCACGTGGAAGCGGGTAATGCTCAAGCGCCATCCCCGCTCGCTCCGGGCCCGTCAGTTGGTCGCGCCGGTCATGGTCGTCGGCGTGACCGGCACCGCAGCGGTGGCGGCCTGGACCGAGGATCCTCGGTGGTTGCTGCCGGCGGTCACCTATGCGGCGGCGGTGACGGTCGGTGGTCTCGCCGCCGGTCGCAGCGCTCCGACCGTCAGCCGCATCCGGGTGCCGGCTGCACTGGCGGTCATGCACTGGGCGTGGGGGCTGGGGTTCCTGTTCGGACGACCGGTGCCGCCCCCCGTCGCCGAGGACTGACATCCGGAGGAGCGTCCCGCAGAAGCCGGCCGGGTCCTATGCGGTCACCAGCCGGACGGCGGTGCCCTGGGAGACCTCGGTGCCGGCGGCCGGGATGGTTCGAAGCACCGGGTTGCCCGGAGGGCCCTGAATACCCAGAACGTTCAAGCCGGCCGCTCGCAGGTCGGCATCGGCCTGCAGTGTCGACTTGCCGGCGACGTCGGGCACGATCGCCTTGTCACGCGGCGAGGACACCCGCACCTTGACCTCGGACTCGAACTCGACCTCGGTCCCGGAGGCCGGTTCCACCGAGACGACATAACCGAGCTGCACGGACGGATCCTGAACCCGCTCGACCACCGGCTTCAGCGAGACCTTCTCGAGTGCCTGAGCCACGTCCAGCGCGTTCTTGCCCGCCAGGTCGGCCGGAACCTTGCGGGGTCGCGCGCCATCGGAGATCACCAGGTTGACCTTTGAGCCCTTCGGGACCTTGCCATCCTCGCCGGGTGCGTCATAGGACAAAATGATGCCACCGCGCGTCTCGGCGTCGTATTGGTTCGTGACCGTTCCCAGCTTCATCCCGGAAAAGGTGATGATCGCTTCGGCCTCGGCACGGTCGAGCCCATCGAGGTCGGGCAGGTTCACCAGGGTCTGGCCGATCGACACGGTGATGTCGAGGGACTCCCCCGCCTCCAGCCTGGTGCCTTCGTCCGGTGATTGGGTGAGGATCTCGTCGACTTCGGTTCCGTCGCGCCGCACCTCGGTGACGTTGAGCCGCCACCGCTGCTCGGTCGCCTCCTGGCGAGCCTCCTGCTCGGTGGCTCCCACCAGGTTGGGTACGGTGCCGGCCTCCGCCAGCACCAGCCGTTGCACGCCGACAAAGAGGACCAGCACGATCGCCATCGCAGCCAGCAGGCCGAACACCCAGGTGCGACGGCTGGCCACCTGTTCGGCGGTGGGGGCGTCGGGGTTTGGGACGTCGCCCTCCGCCCCCTGGTCAGCGGGCATGGTGAGATGCCAACGGACGAGCAGACGGTTCAACGCCGCGCCCGCACCGGCCTGTGCGGTCTTCAAGCGCTCGGCGGCCGTTGGCCCGTCCTTCGGCCGTCGCCAGGATCGGGCCGGAGGCTCGGCGGTGTCGGTCCCACCGGCGGCGATCCCGGTTCCACCGGCAGCTGAGCCGCTTGCGCCCGGCGCTGCGCTCGCTCCAACTTCGGTGGGGTCGGAGCGGGTGGGACCCGCAGCAACTTCGGTGGGGTCGGAGCGGGTGGGACCCGCAGCGCGGCCAGTCGGCGGCAGGCCGGCGGACCCGGTCGGGTCGCGGGGGGCGGTCGTCGAGGAGCCCGGCGAGCCGACGGGCCGGGTCGACGGTTCGGCCTGCCGGGCGGTGGCTGGCTGCCCGCCGGCGCTGCGTTCCGACCGTGACGCCGGTCCGGGCACACCGGCGGGGGCCACGGCCGGTGCGCGACTGCGCACGATCAACCGCATCGCTTCCAACTCGTCGCTGTAGGCCGCCGGGTCCACATGCGGGAGGTCGACCCGGCTGCCGCCAAGCTGGTCGATCAGCGCCATCAGGCCCACGTCGAGCTGAGCCGCTGGCACCCGCCGGTTGGGGTCGGCCCGCCCTGCGGCTCCGATCGCCCGGCCGATCCGGCCCCAGTCCTGACCGACCCTCACATCGCGATCGTGGCGCATGCCCAGCGTGGCGTTGACGTCTGCGGCCAGCATCGGGATGTCCCCGCAGAGCGTCTCGATCATGATCAGGCCGAGCGCATAGACGTCGAGCGGGGCGCCGGCGCTCCCGCCGCCCACCTCGGGGGCCAAATAACGGAAATCGGAGAACTGATGCCCCGAGTGATGGGCCAGGATCCAGGCGAGGCCGGCGTCGCCCACCACCACCCTGCCGTCGGCGGAGACGAGCAGGTTGGACGGGTGGAGGCGCCGGTGCACCAGGTTGCGCTGACTCAGAAATGCCAGCGCCCGCGAGGCGTCCACCGCCATCGCCGCCGTCTGTCCGGCCGACAGGCCCCCGCCAGGCCGCAAGACCGACCGCAACGGCCCCGCCATCAGCTCGGTCACCACGAACAGTTCCCGCTCCTCACCCCAGGCGATCACCCGCAACACGTTGGGGTGATCCATCTCGGAGGCCGCCCGCAGCACGTGGCGGAACCGACGCATGAAACCCACGTCGCTGGTGAGCGAGCTGGCGAGCAGCTTGATCGCCACCTCGTCGCCGGTGACGAGGTCGAGCGCGGCAAAGACCAGGGTGGAACGGCCCCGCCCGAGATACCGGTCGAGCCGGAACTGGCCAGCGATCTCGCGACCTATGAGAGCTTCCGGCCGTCGTGGCGCCATCGGGGGCGATGCTACCGGTCCGGGCGAGGGCCGGAGGTAAGCGCCCCGTGGGAGACTGGTCGACATGCGGCCCTATGCCCCCAAGATCGCCATACTCGCCATCATCGTGGCGCTCGTGGCGCTGATCGTCGTCGCCAACTCGGCGACGACCGGTTCGAGCGCCGCCAGCCAAAGCCTTCCCGACGAGGTCGACCGCCTCATCCCGGTGAGCGACGGCACGATCCTGCGTCAGGAGACGATCGGCATCGACGTGGCCGACGGCTACACCGCCAGCCTGATCGTCAACGGCGTGGCGATCACCAACCCGATCCAGTATCGCGAGGGCACCGAGGAACTCGTGCAGGACGGCCTGGTGATCAATGCCGAGACCGGCCTGTACACCTATACGCCTCGTGAAGACGGCCTGGTCGAGCGCTTCGAGACCGGTAAGAACTGCGTCGATGCCAACGTCTGGAAGTCCGACGCCGAGCCGACCAGCGGGCGCACGGTCAGCTGGTGCTTCTCAGCGGCTTAAGCGTCCAGCTGGTCCAGCGATCAGCCGCTGAAGTGATCACTCGGGAAGCGTCCCGGTCGCCAGCAGGGCGACGAACCCGGCCTCATCAAGGATGGGCACCCCCAGCTCCTGGGCCTTGGTCAGCTTGGACGCCCCCGGCTCGTCGCCGACGACCACCGCTGTCGTCTTCCTCGACACCGAACCGGGGGACTTGCCGCCCCGCTCCTTGATCGCCGCGGCCGCCCCGTCCCTCGTGAAGCCTGACAGCGTGCCGGTGACGACGACCGATGCGCCGTCGAGGGTCTGCTCGATCGACGGCCCGCCGGTGCCCTCGAAGTTCAGGCCGGCCGCCCGCAGACGCTCGACCAGGTTGACGTTGTCCTCCATGGCAAGAAACTGGGCTACCGACGCGGCGATGATCGGCCCGATTCCGTCGAGGGCGCCGAGCTGCTCGACGTCGGCGGACATGATGGCGTCCAGGTCATCGAAGTGGCGGGCCAGCACCTCGGCGCCGGCAGGCCCGAGGTGAAAGATGTTGAGCCCGACCAAGAGCCGCTCCAAGGGGCGGGTCTTCGAGGCCTCGATCGAGGCGGCCAGGTTGTCGACCGAGCGCTGCTGATACCCGTCGAGCTGGGCGATCGCCTTGTAGTCGAGCGAGTAGATGTCGGCGACGTCGGCGAGCAGGTCGAGATCGAGGAAGCGCTGGAGCTGGCGTTCGCCCAGCCCGTCGATGTCGAGCGCACCGCGCGACGCGAAGTGGGCGAGGCGGGCCAGGCGCTGAAAGGGGCATTCGGCGGTGACGCAGCGGTGCTTGGCCTCGCCTTCGGGGCGCACCAGGGTGCTGCCGAGCGGACAGGGGCAGCGGGTGGGGAACACCCAGGGCTCGGTGCCATCCGGGCGGTCGGCCAACACGGGAGCGACCACCTCGGGGATGACGTCGCCCGCCTTGCGGACGATCACCGTGTCGCCGGGCCGCACATCCTTGGCCGCCACCTGGTCCTGGTTGTGCAGGGTGGCCATGCCCACCGTCGAACCGGCGATGACGACCGGCTCGAGCACGGCGAAGGGCGTGGCGGCACCGGTGCGACCGATCGACACCTGAATGTCGGTGAGACGGGTGGTGCGCTCCTCCGGGGGCAGCTTGTAGGCGATTGCCCACCGTGGCGCCTTGGAGGTGGCGCCCAACGCCTGCTGGGCGGCCAGCTCGTCGATCTTGACGACGACGCCGTCGATCTCGTAGTCGAGATCGTGGCGGTGGGCGACCCAGTGCTCGATGTAGTCAAGGACGTCGTCGAGATCGTCGAAGGTCGAGGTGTTGGGGTTGACCGGGAACCCCATCGATCCCAGCCAATCGAGCACCGCCGCGTGACCCGGCGGGCGCTCCGCCCCCACCAGCTCGCCCAGCTGGTAGCACCAGAAGTTCAGGTGCCGGCTGCGGGTGATCGTGGCGTCCTTCTGGCGCAGCGACCCGGCGGCGGTGTTGCGCGGGTTGGCGTAGCGAGGCTGGCCCGCCGCATCGCGGGCCTCGTTGAGGCGCTCGAACACGGGCACCGGCAGGTAGACCTCGCCGCGCACCTCCAGCACCTCGGGGGCGCCCTCGCCCAGCTCGTGGGGGATCTCCGGGATCGTCGCCACGTTGGCGGTGACGTCCTCACCCACCCGCCCGTCGCCACGGGTGGCCGCCCGCACGAACCGACCGCCCTCGTAGCGCAGCGACATCGCCAGGCCGTCGATCTTCAGCTCGCAGCTGTACTGGATCGGAGCGTCAGACCCCTCGGGCGGGTAGCCGGCCGCGTCGAGGCGGCGGCGGGCACGTTCGGCCCAGCCGCGCAGCTCGTCCGCCGACATGGCGTTGTCGATGCTCATCATCGGCACCGCATGGGTCACCGCTGCGAAGGTCGCGCTCGCAGCGGCGGCACCCACGTTCCGGGTGGGGCTGTCGGCGGCGGCCAGCTCCGGATGGGCTGCCTCGAGCCCGCTCAGCTCGCGCATCGCCTCGTCGAAGTCGGCATCGGCCACCGTGGGCTCACCCGCGTAGTACTCGGCATTCCAGCGGTCGAGCTGCCGGCGCAGCTCGTCGACCCGTTCGGGTACTCGCTCGGGATCGACCGCTGCCCCGCCGGCGCTCACGACCCGCCCTTCGAATCGCCGGTCCCCTTGGACGATCCGATCAGACGGGAGACCTGAAGTGGGACGCAGTCGACGTCCGGGTGACCGCTCAGCGCGTCGCCCAGCGCATAGATCGGCGCGCTGGCACCCGGCCCGGCCAGGGACACGTTGTCGCTCGCCTCGGCCGCGGTCACGTCCTCGTCGCCGTCGACGAAGGCCACGAGCACCTGATGGGTGCCGGCGCGACCCCCCTTCCCGAGGGTCATCGATCCGGCCACGGTCACCCGTCCGCTGTCGACATCGACATCGCACTGGTCGATGTCGATCACGTAGTCCTCCTCGGGCACGACCACGGTCGCCTCGCGCACCTCCGCCTCTTCGGAACGATTGACCGCTGCCTCGAAATTGCCCGAGAGGTTGCGACCGAACCCGAAGGCCCAGACCGCAGCACCCACCACGAACCCCACCGCCACCACCGCGAGCACGATCAGGCGGCGGCGGCGCTGCGCCGGGGGCAACTCGCTTTGCTGCCAGGGGGCATCGTCGATCGGGTCCCCGTCGGCCGTGGAGACGCCGGCGTTGCCGCGACCCGTCGGCCGAATGTCCAGGTCCGCCTCTGGGGGAAGGCTTGGCGGATCGGCGAACTCGGACTCGGACGGGTCGACCACCTCCGGGGCAGCGTCGGCGTCGGCGTCGAACTCGGGGGTGTCGTCGCGATGGTTGGTCACGTGTCGGGTCGTCCTGGAAGGTGGGTGGCGATGAAGCGGGCGGGTAACCGTCTGGTCGGGCTCTTTGGGCGGCCGACTTCGACGCTAGCGGCCCCGGTGGGACAATCTGGGGCGATGGATGCCCCCGTGCCACTCTGGATCGTGCGACTGGCGTGGCTCGTCCTGCCGTTTCTGGCCTGGGCGGGGATCGGGGCGGCCCTCGACGGGGCCTCAAGCGGCGCTTCGATCGTCGTCGCCGCCATCGCCTGGGCGGTCTGGGCGGTCGTCCTCGTCGCCACTGCCATGGTGCGCCCCGTGGCTCTCGTCATCCTGCGACTCCTCGTGCCGCTGGCCCCGGCAGCGACGGCGACGGCGCTGCTGCTCGCTGCCGGGGAAGGCTCCCTGGCCGCCGGTGACGGCGACACCATCACCGCCCTGCTCGGCTTTGCGGCCGGCGTGGTGGCCGCAGTGGCGGTCATGTTGCCCTCGACGGGCGACTACTTCCTCAACGGCGACAGCTACGGCGACGAGCAGCGCTTCGGCCTGCGGTGCCCCGGCGCGCTGGTGGTGACGCTGGGCCCGCTGTGGCTACTGGGCGTTGCTCTGCCCGCCGCAGGCATCGCCTGGTTGGCCGGAGCGCAGTGGGCCATGGGCGCGGCGGCGCTGATCGTCGGCGGCCTGGCCGGCGTCTGGCTGTGGGCGGTCGCCGGCCGTTTGGCGCAACGCTTCGTCGTCTTCGTGCCCGCCGGGCTCACCGTGGTCGATCCGCTGTCGCTGGCCGAGCCCGTCCTGTTCGCCCGCAACCGCACGCTGTCGATCGGGCCGGCGTTCGTCGATCCGGACCCGTCGGACGCCGACGTCGAGGGCGAGCGGGTCGATCTCAGTGGGGCGGCGCTCGGGCTGGCGATCGAGCTGCGCACCGATGGCCCAACCGAGGTCGTCACCCTCAGCCGGCCCTCCGAGCGGGATACGTCTGACGGCGGCGGGCTGGCGGACCGGATGAAGGCGGCCCGGATGGGCGTATCCCGGCAGGCCGCATCGGTGCTGTTCACACCGTCGCGACCGGCCGAGTTTCTGTTGCAGACCCGCCGGGCGAACTCGGCACGGGCCTAGCTCGGCGTCGAAACCGCTTTCCCCGCCTCGTGGCCTGCCGGGCTGCGGGCCAGGAACCTCAGCCGGGCGGCGCGGGCGTCCCAGTCGTAGACGACCGCCGACCCGGCCAGCATGTCGTGCAGGGCCCGACGGCGCCGGTCGACCAGCGCCCAGATGTATCCAAGCCCCAGCGTGACGAAGCCGAGCGGCAAGATGGCCGCCCGCAGAATCGACCTTCCGGGCGACAGCTCGGAACCGTCGGTGGCGACCACCCGGATGCCGACGAAGGCCATGCCCAGCGTCCTGCCGCTCACCGCCCACGGGTAGGCGAAGTACACCAGCCACCACACGATGTACCCGATCGTCGCCACGAGTGGCGGCACCTTGAGGCTGGAGGTCGGCCCGTCGATCGCCCGAGTGGCGGTGTCGAGCAGCGCCAGCGTCAGGGCGAACATGCCGTTGACCACGCCCTGATCCAACGCAAAGGCCAGCAGGCGGGTGACCGGTCCCGAGTAGTGGCCCTGCAGGCTGACGGCGGCGTCCTGCAGTTCCGACTCGCTCATCACCGTCGGTCCCGACAGACCGTGCCGGCCACCCCCCCTCACCGGGTCGGGTGTTCCGGGCCGGGCGATCGTGGCGTCGGCGCTCATCGCTGATGCCTTCCGGCCTCATCGGCGACCAACCGGGGAGGCCCGAGGGGCAGCGACGCCGGATCGCGTCGCAGCAGGCGACTGACCCACCGCTCGACGAAGCCGTCGAGGCCGACGCCCTGGGCTCGTCCCACGTCCAGGGCCCGGGAGGCGACACCGCTGGTCGACTTGGCGATGACGGCGCCCAGCTCGGTGTTCTGCACCAGCGAGTCGACGTCGATGCGGCCGATCATGGTGTTGATGTCCACCTCGGCCAGCAGTGCGTCGATGTCCACCCGCGCCATCAACCCGTCGATGTTCACCCGCTCCATCAGCGCATCGATGTCGACCCGGGTCATGATCGCGTCGATGTTCACCCGCGACACGACAGCGTCCACATCGACCCGAGCGACCACAGCATCGACGTCCACCCGGGCCACCACTGCGTCGACGTCAACCTGAGCCACCACCTGGTCGACATCAACCCGGGCGATCAATGCGTCGACGTCGACCTTCTCCATCAGGGCATTGATATCAATGCGATCGATCAGCGCACCGATATCGACCCGAGCCAGCACCCGGTCGAGGTCGAGGCGGTCCAGCAGCTCGTTCAGATCGATACCCGACAGGATCTCGTTGAGATCGAGGGCCCCGGTGACCCGAGAGGTCACCCGGCCGAACAGCCCACCGCCGGATTGGTGTTCGTCGGCCACGCCCGACCCTAGACCGGCTCGGCGATACCGCCGCCAAGCACCACCTGGGGTTCGGTCGCGTCGGGCACGCTGTAGAGCACGACCGACTGGCCCGCGGCCACGAAGCGTTGGGGTTCGTCGAACACGACCCGGTCACCGCCGACCCACCGGGCGGGACGCACCGCACCGTGGGCTGCGGTCTGCACCTCGACCAGCATCCCGTCGGCGGGCGGCTCTCCGGCCGCCCACGCCTGGTTGGACACCCCGAGCGCCCCGATGTCGAGGTCGGCGTCCGAGCCGACCGTCACCGTGCGGGCATCGAGGTCCACCCGGGTGGCGTAGCGGCGGGGCCCTCCCCCCGGGAGTCCCAGACCCTTGCGCTGGCCCGGCGTGATCATCTCGAGCGCATCGACCCGCCCCACCTCGGTGCCCTCGGCGGTCACCACCCGCCCGGGGGTCAACTCCAGCCGGCGTTCGAGGAACGCCTGGCGCCCGTCGGTCCGGGTGATGAAGCACACGTCCTGGCTGTCGGGCTTGTCGGCGGTCCGCAGGCCCAGCTCGGCGGCCCGGCGACGCACCTCGGCCTTGTCCAGGTGGCCGATCGGAAATCGGGTGCGGGCCAGGTCGGCGGCGGAGAGCATGTGCAGCACATAGGACTGGTCCTTGGCCGCATCGGCGCCACGACCGAGGCGGGGGCCGTCGGCGGTGGTCACGATCCGGGCATGGTGGCCGGTGGCGACGGCATCGAAGCCCAACGCCAGCGCCCGTCGAGACAGCTTGTCGAACTTGATGTGCCGGTTGCACTCCACGCACGGGTTGGGGGTGCGACCCCGGCGATGCGCCTCGACGTAGGGGCCAACCACCGCCCGCTCGAAGTCGTCGCCCAGGGCGAAGACCAGGTGTTCGATGCCGAGACGGTCGGCCACCCGTCGGGCGTCGTCGACGTCGCTCACCGAGCAGCAGCCCGAGTCCGACGGGCCACCCCACAGCTTGAGGGTCACCCCGACCACCTCGGCACCGGTCGCCACCAGCTCCGCGGCGGCGACCGAGCTGTCGACCCCGCCCGACATCGCCATCAGCACCCGTTCGGGGCGGCGGGTCCCGTCAGCGGCGCCGCTCATGAGAACAGCTCCAGACGCTCGATGGCCGCCGGCACGGCCGCAAGGGCCGCCTCCACGTCGGCATCGGTGCTCGTCGTTCCCAGGGTGAGCCGCAGCGCGCCCGACGCGATGGCGCGCGAATGCCCGAGCGCCTCGACCACATAGCTGGGCTCCTGGGCGCCGCTGGCACACGACGAGGCCGCCGTCGCCATGATGCCCTCACGCTCCAGCAGGTACAGGAGGGCCTCGGTCTCCACGCCGGGCAGGCACACGTGGCAGTTGCCCGCCGCCTTGTGCAACCGGTCGACGCCACGATCACCGGAGACACCATCCGGGCCGCCGCCGGGCTCAACCGGGTCAACACCGGTCTCGATCAGGCCGGGGATTGCGGCTGCCAGGCCGTCGACCAGCCGGTCGCGAAGCGCGGCGATGCGGGGCAGTTCCTCGGCGCGCCGGGCGGCGGTCACGCGGGCTGCGGCCGCCATGCCGAGCACACCGGCAACGTTAAGGGTGCCGGCGCGCCGGTCGCGCTCCTGGCCGCCGCCGACGGCGCGCGGCGCCAGCTCAACCCCGTTGCGGACGATCAGCAGTCCGATGCCCTTGGGACCGCCAAACTTGTGGGCGCCCACCGACACCAGGTCGGCGCTGCGGGCCGCAGCGGCCACGTCCACCCACTGGTGGGCCTGCACGGCGTCGGTGTGCAACCACGCCGTCGGTGCGTGGCGGCGCACCACCTCAGCGATCGCATCGAGGTTCGCGATCGTGCCGACCTCGTTGTTCACCAGGATCACCGACACCAGCGCAACGTCGGGCGTACAGGCCTCCACCAGCGCATCCAGGTCGAGGCGGCCGTGACCGTCGACGGCGACCTCGATGCCCCCGAGCCGACCAGCCGGCATGCGCACCGCCGGGTGCTCGATCGCCGAGCACAGCAGCGCTGCGCCCTCGCGGGGTGCGCCGGCGCCGACCGAGCCCAACACGGCCAGGTTGTCCGCTTCGGTTCCGCCGGAGGTGAACACCACCTCCGAGGGCAGCGCACCGAACAGCTCGGCGAGTTCGTCGCGCGCGTCGTCGGCCGCCCTCCTGGCCCGGCGCGCCAGCAGGTGCCCTCCGGAGGGGTTGGCCCACAGCCCACCGTGTGTCACCTCCGCCATCGCCTCAATCGCTTCAGGCAGCAGCGGTGTGGTGGCAGCGTGATCCAAATAGTGCAATGGCGTCTCGTTCGTCGCGTCCATCAAGCAACCCACCCCCCAAGATCGGGCGCCGCCGCAGATGGGGCGCCGTGCCACAACGGAGGCCCGTTCGGCGCAGCCCACGAGCTGTTGGCCGATTCGTAGGCGCCCAGGCCGACGGCGGCCAGGCCCCCTTGGCGGCGCTGATAGGCGGTGCAGACGGCGGCGAGGAATTCCTCGGCGGTCATCCAGGTGGGCACACCAACGCCAATCCGGGCCACCACCCGGTGCCCGAGCTCGTTGGTGACGGCGTGCCGGGCGGCCGGATCGAGGGTGCCAAGGCGCAACAGCGCCTCCCGCACCACTCCGTAGCCCGCGTCGCCCAGCCGGGCGACATCCAACACATCGACGTACTCTGCATGGCCGGGCGGCGTGGGGAAGACCACCGGTTGCAGCCGCAGCAGGGCGGCGGGTTCGCTGACGACGAACGTTCCCGCCATCAGGTCGCCCAGGCGCTGTGCCCGGGGGCTGAGGAAGGACGCGGTGATCGCGAGCGCGCCGAGGGTCAGATAGATCTCGACCAGGCCGGCGATCGCACGCATCGACGATTCCGACCAGCCGACCGGACCGCCCTCGCCGGACACGACGCGCAGGCCGACCGCCACCTTGCCCGGCGTGCGTCCCCGCCAGAGCGCCTCGAAGATCGTCGGGTAGCCGACGAGGACGAAGAGGATCGACCCGAATGCCACATAGGCGGCCAACGTCTCCGACGCGTTGGCCAGGAACGCCGCCGCCACCAGCGCCACCAGGATGATCACCAGCTGCAACAGCAGGTCGATCACCCTCGCCAGCAGACGGCTGGGCACCGCGGCAACCGGCTGGCTCAGCAACACCGCCTCGGGCGTCACCACCGTGTTGGGGTCCGCGGCCAGCCCTCGGCGGCTGACGTCGGCGAACTGTGGGGCGGCACTCACCCCGCCCACGCTACCGCCGTCCGGCTCGGACGAGCGGCGCGCGGTTGCCCGCCGGCCGGACACCCCCGGCCTCGGGTGTTCGTCGCAATGGCCTCTACGCTGAGGTGGTGGACGTCGACCGCTACATCGCTGCCCACCGTGCCACCTGGAACCGTCTCGACGAGCTGGTCGGAATGGCCCGGGTCACCCCCGGCCGGCTGAGCTTGACCGAGACCGAGGAGTTGCTGCGCCTCTACCAACTGACCTCGGCCCACCTCAGCCACGTGCGGACCCATCACCGCGACCGGGCGCTGATCGGCGGGCTCAGCTCCCGGGTGGCGGCCGCGCGTCAGGTGATCTACGGGCGACGCGGTCGGGCCCAGCGCGTGGTCGTCTCGTTCTTCACCGTCGGTTTCCCACTGGCGGTCACCCGGGCGTGGCGGGCGATCGCCTTCTCCGCCCTGCTGTTCTTCGGTTCGGCACTGGCGACCGGCCTGTGGTTCAACAACTCTCCCCAGGCGCTCGACGTCACCGTGTCGCCCGAGCAGCAGGAGCTGATCGCCGGACACGAGTTCGAGGACTACTACAGCTCGCAGGGCGCAGGCGTGTTCGCAGCCCAGGTGCAGACCAACAACATCCAGGTCAGCCTGCTCGCCCTCGCCGGCGGTGCTACCGCCGGCGTGCTCACCGCAGCGGTGCTCGTCATCAACGGCTTCAGCATCGGGGTCGTGGGTGCGCTCATGCATCAGAACGGGGCCGCTGGCACCTTCTGGGGCTTGATCCTGCCCCACGGGCTGCTCGAGATCTCGGCGATCGTCGTCGCCGGCGCTGTCGGCCTGAAGCTGGGCTGGGCGGTCATCGCCCCCGGAGAGGATCGCAGCCGGGGCGACGCCGTCGTCGAGGAGGCCCGTCACGGGGTGACCATCGTCGTCGGCCTGGCCCTGTGGTTCGTCGTCGCCGGGTTCATCGAGGCGCTCGTCACCCCGTCCGGCCTGCCGACCGCGATCCGCATCGGTATCGGGGCGTTGGCCCTCGCAGCGGCGATCGCCCACGTGCTCGCCTTCGGTCCGGCGGCACTCGCCGCATCGCGCGCCGGCGCCGGCACCGACCCGTGGGAGGTCGAAAAGGCCGACCTGGCCCGTGCGGGCAGCCCGCCCGTCCGTCACCCCCAGCCCGCCGCCGGGCCATAACAGCGCCCTCAGGGCGGGTTACAGCGCGCCTCGGGACTTGAGCCCGAGGTAGGCGTCGGCGAGCCGGCCGGACAGGCGACCGACCGGGGCGTCGACCACCCGGGCACCCAGGGCGCGCAGGCGTCGCGCCGCCCGCTCCCGTTCCGCCAGGGCGGCCAGTGCGGCCGTCTTGCGGTAGGCCTCCTCCAGGTCGGCCGGCTTCTCCTGGGACCAGGCGAGCACCTCGGGGTCCTGAACGCCACCGACGAGCACCAGGTGGGTCCGGGTGATCAGCGGCATCGCCGGGATCAACGCCTCGAGCACCGCTTGCTCGACCAGGTCGGTGAGGACGACGAGCAGCGCTCGACGACGGAACCGGGCAACGGTGGTGGCGAACGCCCCGGCGTAGTCCGACTCGGCCAATGCCGGCTTCAAGGCGTACATCGCCTCGGTCATCCGCATCGCCTGGTCGGTGCGGCCGCTGGCAGCCACCACCGAGCGCACCTCCGTGTCGAAGGTCACCAGGCCGCAGCGGTCCCCCACCCCGGTGGAGACCGCTGCGAGCATCATGGCCGCATCCATCGCGTGTTCGACGCGAGGGACGCCGGCCACCTTTCCGGCCATCACCCGCCCGTTGTCCAACAGGACGACGACGTTCTGGTTGCGTTCTATCCGATAGGTGCGAACGATCGGTTTGCCCATGCGGGCGGTCGCCCGCCAGTCGATGCGTCGAAAGTCGTCGTTGACCCCGTACTCGCGGAGGCTCTCGAAATCGGTACCGGCGCCCAGGCCCTTGGTGGTGCGCAGCCCAAGCTGCTGCGAGCGGGCCTGGTTGATCTTCAGCTCGGCCTCGGCTCGGGATCGGAACGGTGGGTACACCCGCACGTCGCCGGGTAGCTCGACCCGTTCCTGGCGGCTGAGCAGGCCCAACGGGCCCCGCAGGCGCAGCCCGACCGAGCCGAGCTCGAGGCGCCCGCGTCGCACCGGCTCGATCCTGGTGCGTACCTCGACGGTTGCGTTGGCAGCGACCGTCACGGTTGCCCGGCGGTTGGCTGGTCGCAGCGATGGTGGGAGCTCGTCGGACAGGGTGAGGCGCACCCTGCGACGAGCCGGGTTGGTCAGGCGCCACACCAGCGGCACCTCCACACCCTGGGTCACGGTGGCCGGCAGCACCCGGCGGAGCTCGACCCGACTGGGACGCGGGGTGACCAGAAAGTCGGCGACCGCCAGGACCACCACCACCAGGTTGCCGCCGAGCAGGAGGCCGAACGTCGCCCCCGCCGTCGGCGGGGAGACCACCACGACGACCGCAGACAGGGCGGCGAAGGCCAGCGCCAGGCGCCAGGTGGGGACGGGGGTCACGAGCTAGGTCGCTCCTGCGCACGCGTGCTGGACGGTGGAACCCACAGGTTCACCGCGGGGCCGGGACGGCAGCGAGCACCGCGTCGAGGATCCCGTCGGCGGTCGAGCCTTCCAGCTCGAGCTCGGGGCGCACCATGATCCGGTGACGCAACACCGGGCGCGCCACCGCCTTGACCTCGTCCGCGGTGACGAACGGCCGGCCGGACAGCCAGGCCCACGCCTTGGCAGAGGTCATCAGCGCCGCCGCGCCACGAGGCGACACGCCCAGCTGAACCGACGGCTGGTTGCGGGTGGCCCGGGCCAGCGCCACCACGTACGCCATCACCGGTGGTTCGACGGTCACCCTGGCCACCTCCTGGCGCGCCGCCAGCAGGTCGGCCGCAGTGGCCACCGGGCGCACGCCGGCGGCGCGCACGTCATGGGGATCGAGGCCGCGGTGGTGGCGCACCAACACCTCGACCTCCTGCTCCTCGCTCGGGTACCCGACGAGCAACTTCATCAGGAACCGGTCCAGCTGGGCCTCCGGCAACGGGTAGGTGCCCTCGTACTCCACCGGGTTCTGGGTGGCGATGACGATGTGGGGATCGGCGAGTTCGTAGGACGTTCCCTCCACCGAGACCTGGCGTTCCTCCATCGCTTCGAGCAGCGCCGACTGGGTTTTAGGCGGCGTGCGGTTGATCTCGTCGGCGAGGAACAGGTTGGTGAAGATCGGACCGGCCCGAAACTCGAACGAGGCATCATCGGGTTTCAACACCATCTGGCCGGTCACGTCGGCGGGCATCAGGTCCGGGGTGAACTGCACCCGGCTGAAGTCGAGGTCGAGCGCCGCCGCCAGCGTCTTCACCATCAGGGTCTTGGCGACACCCGGCACGCCCTCCAACAGGATGTGACCGCGCACCAACAGCGCTGTGACCAGGCCCGCCAGCGAGCCGTCCTGTCCGACGACCACCTTGGCCACCTCGGAGCGGAGCGCGGCAATCGCCTCGTGAGGGGTTCGTTCGGCGGGCTCGGATCCCGGGGGTGGCCCGGGATGGGACGGAGCCGCGTCGGGGTCGGGGCGATCAGCGGACGGTGGTTCCATGGATCAGTTCTCCTCTGAGGTCTTCAAGATCGTTGGCCAAGCGCACGAGCGCTGCTTCGGAGGTGACCGGCGCGCTGAGCAACACCGCGTCGACCGCGTCGGCGGGCTGGCGCAGGCGCTCGGCGACCGCTCGTGCGACCGCCCGGTCGTCCACCGTGGCATCCAGGCCGAGTTGTCGCCGTGCGGCGAAGAGGATCTGGGACCGCAGCAACGCCGCCGTCCCGGCCGGATCGTGCCGCCGACGCAGCAGCTCCCCCACCGCTTCGGTGTGCTCGGAACCGGCGATCGACACCGGCAGGGGCTCGTCGACGTGTCGGCCGACCCTGCGAGCGCGGGCGATCGCCAGGATCAAGGCGGCAAGACCCAACTGAGCGAGGGCACCCCGTACCCCCGGACCCAGCAGTGCGAACGGGCTCTGGCCCTCGTCGTCGCCGGTCGCAGCCCCAAAAGGCCGCACGACCGCCAGCGAGGACCCCTCGCCCATCTCGGTCATCGCCGCCAGCAGCGGGCCGTTGTCGTTCAGGTTGTCGGCGGTCGGTTCCTCACCGGGCTGGATCCGCTCGCTGAGCGTGGCGTTGGTGAACAGCTCCGGGCCGCCCAGGGTGACGATCCGTCCTGCGCCCACCGGGCTGAGCACCACCTGGGCACCTTCGGGGTACCCGAAGCAGTAACGGTCCGACGGGCCGACCAGAACGGGGCGGCCGGGGTTGCGAGGTTGATCGAGTTCCTGCAGCTCGGCGATGGTGCAGCCGGGCTCCGCCGCCGGCGCCAACGGCTCGTAGTCGCCCTCCTCGGCCCCGATCCGCTTCGACGGCATGCCGAGAACGACGCTGGCCCCCGACGATGCCGCCGCCTCCCAGCGCGCCGCCATGTCGGCGTCGGCTGCGCGAGCGGTGGGCACGAGGATGGCGTCGTACCCGTCGACCGGATCCTCGGCGTCGATCACGGCGACCCGTGTGCCCAGCGCTTCGGCCAGGTCGACGGCGATCGACAGGCCGCCGGGCCCGGTGGTGTCCGGGTCGTAGGCATCACCGTCGGCGGCCTGACCCCCGGCGATGACGACCACGAGTACCAGGGCCACCACGCCGACGAGCATGCCGACACCGCGACGGCTCACAGCTCGACCACCTCGGCCGGGCGGTCCTCGTCCATCGGGGAGGGCGCCCTTCCGGCCGCGATGGCGGCTGCGGTCACGGTTGCACCGCAACTGCCGGCCTGCTCGACGATGGAACGGTCAACGTCGACCGCGCCGAACCAGGCGGCTTCAAAGCTCGTCGTCAACGCTGCGAAGTCATCGGCAACGTCGGCCAGGCCGGCGCTCACGTCGCCACGCAGTTCGCCGGTGGTGCGCGCCCGGCTTCGCGGGACCCGGTTGCGGGCCACCAACTCGGCGACGGTCTGGCGATACGTCGCCAGCAGCGCTTCGCGGTACCGGCGCTCGGCCAGCAACGCCTCGACCTCGGACGCCAGGGCGTCGGGATCGTCGAGTTCCTCGGTGACGATCGTCGGGCCGTCCTCGTCGATCCGATCCCTTTCCGGCAGCGACACCCAACGGCGCACCGCCAGAACGATCAGGGCGATCAACACCACGACGAGCACCCCGATAATGACGTAGCCGACCGCGCTGATTCCGCCGGAGGCCACGTTGGGGTTGTTGACGCTCGGCGACGGCATCCGATCGCCGAGCCAGTCGAAGAACCGTCGAAACGGATCGAGCGCCCGGTCGAGCAGCGACCGTTCGGGAAGCACGCCGGCCAAGGCCTCGCGCACCTCACCTGCGGACGGCGGCGGACCATCGCCGAGCACGCTCACGATGCGGTCCCGTTTGGTGGCGGAAACTCATCGGCCATGCGTGACAGCAGGTCCCAACCCTCACGCCGGCAGCGGAGGTCGACGTAGGTGGTGAGTGCGATCGAAACCGCCACCGTGCTGGCCGCCGCTGTCGCCAGCAGGCCGGCGGCCGCCTTGGGTATCCATTCCCAACCGGTCGGTAGCGTGGTGCCCGCCAACAACTCGACGATGAGATCGACCACGTTGGGCGGCACCGCTGAGAGCAGGGCGGTCAGCAACGTGGAGGCCACGACGACCCCCAAGATGGCAAAGAACCGGGTCTGGGTGAGCGACGCCGACCGGGTGAACCCTCGGAAGCCCGCGTCCTCGACGCCGATCACAGGCCCGATCACCAACAACAGCGTCATCGGGACGAGCACCCCGACACCGCACGCGAGTAACCCGAACCCCAGGGCAACCAGGTGCAACGCCCACGCGCCCGCCCCGCCCCCGAGGCGTCGAAGCGTGCCATCGAGCAGCATTCGCACCGACACCGGCTCACCGGCCAGACGAGCCCGCAACAACAGCCCGGCGTAGATGCCCAACGCCAGGGTGCCCAGCGACAGCCACAGCGATGCGGCGACCGAACCGAGCGCCGACCACCCCGACCCGACGCCGGTGCCGGTCGGATCGTTGTTCAGATCGGCGCTCAGAACGGTGAACATCGTCGCTTGGCGCGCCACCACCTGTGCGAGCAGCGACGGCGGCAACACCAGCACGACGGCCCCGAGAAGCATCGCCGACAGCTCGAGACGAAGAAACCCGAACGCACCGTCCAGCTTCTGGACGAAGTTCATCGGTCCGACGACGAAGCCGACGGTCGTCGGCTCGGAGCCGGTCCGGGGAGGCGCTGCGGACGCGACCCGGCCCGCTTCGGCACTCGTGTCGGTGGTCGGGACCGGAGCGTTCACGCCGTCCAAGTATGGCCGCTGGTCACGACGTTCTCGTCCACCAGGATCACGGCGGTACCTTGCCCGGCATGGGAAGCATCGAACTCAGCGTTGACGTCGCCGCCGACGCACGGACAACGTGGGCCGTGCTGGCCGATGTCGGACACCACCACCGCTGGATGGAGGACGCGGTCTCGATCCGCTTCGAGGGCGAGCAGCGCCGAGGTGAGGGCACCGTGTTCTTCGCCGACACCCGCGTCGGCCCGCTGCGCACCACCGACCGCATGATCATCACCGCCTGGACCGACGAGCGCGAGATGTCGGTCCGCCACGAGGGAGCGGTCACGGGCGAAGGCACCTTCACCCTCGAGCCTCGGGCCGACGGCGGCACGAGGGTGTTATGGCGCGAACGGCTGAACTTCCCGTGGTGGTTCGCCGGGCGTCTGGGTGAGGTGGTGGCCAAGCCGATCCTGGTGTGGGTGTGGCGACGCAACCTGACCAACCTGGCCCGCCTGGTCGACGCCGGCCCCGCCGAGTAAGCGAGACGAAGCCACGAACTTGGGTGGATCATGATCCACCAGGTGAACCAAAGTCCACCCAAGTCGGCGGGCAAGGGCTAGATCGCGCCTACCTTCGCCGACGCTGAGGCGATGGTCAGGCCGAAGAGCAGCACCGCACCGGCGCCGACGATCGCCACCCGGGCGGCGCGTGGCAGGTCGGCCCGGGGGGCGGCGAACAGCACACCGCCGGCGAGGATGCCGGCGGCGAAGCCGCCGAGGTGACCGCCGACGGAGATCGAGCTGCGGAACGCGAACGTGATGATCAGGTTGAGCATCACCAGGCCGCCCAGCCCCGAACTCCACAGGTTGGTGCGCTGGGTGATCTGCAATACGACCAGCGCGCCCATCAACCCGAAACCGGCCCCCGAGGCGCCGACGGTGATGCCGAGCGGGTTGGACAGCCAGACGACGCCCAGAGCGCCGCCCATCAGCGAAGCCGAGTACAGCGCAACAAACCCGGCTTTGCCCAGCCGTTGCTCCAGCGCCGAACCAAACACCCAGATGAACAACATGTTCATGCCCAGGTGGAACACCCCGTCGTGCAGAAAGGCGCCGGTGATGACCCGCCACCACTCGCCCGCCGCCACCGCCATCGTGGCGTCGCCGAAGCGCAACCAGGCATCGGTGCCGCGGGCGTTGCCCGAGAAGATCACCGAGGCGACGAAGGCGGCGACGTTGAGCCCGATGATCACCTTGGTGGCAACGGGGTCGCCCGCCCGACGCACGGGCACCGTGCGCTGGGCTCCGCTCTTCAGGCAGTCCGGGCAATGGAAGCCGACCGAGGCCGACGTCATGCACGAGGGACAGATCGGTTTGTCGCAGCGTTGGCAGGCGACGGCGGCGGCCCGGTCCGGGTGCCGGGTGCAGGTGGCGGTTGCTTCCATGGGTCGCTCCAGCTTGGCGCAACGCCGCTCCCGGCGCCCGTCGGCAGCAACACCGAGCTGAGAGCCGTGCCGGGAAGACCGGCGCTATCTACCCCAGGGGGATTCGTGGGTTTCGGGCATCACCCGGGTCAGCTGGTGTTCCAGCTCGAAAATCCTCAGCAGCGCATCCCGGGCCTCGCCGCTGCTCGGGAGCAGACGGTGCACCTCGTCCACCGAGGTGTAGCCCGCGATCAGGTGGCTGGCCGCCCTGTCCTCCCACGCCTCGGCCAACACTTCAAGCTCGCGGTCGCGCTCGGGATCGTCCTCCAGGTAGTGCTCGGTCATCTCCCGGGCCGCCCACCCCAGCGACACGGCCAACCGGGCCAGGTCCCGCAGCGGCGAGATCGGCTGGCGCAGCTCGTCATAGGGGCGCCCGTCGCCCTCGAAGTTGTGGGGGATCCAACCGCTCGTGGTGCGGCCCATGTTGCCCAGGTGGAGGGCGCCGTGGGTGCGGATGGCGCGACCCAGATCGTCAGCGCCCCGCAGGCGAGCGAGCACGCCCTCCAGCCGGTCGAAGCGGATGCGCCCCGAGCCGAGGCGATACAACGGGGCCAACAGCAGCTCGGCCCAGGCGGCACCGTCGGCCGGCTCGCTGTCGAGCGCCACCGCCAGTGACACGTGCAGCTCGGCTGCGCCCACGCCGATCTGTTCCACCTCGGCTGCGGCGTCGTGGCGGGCCTGGCGGGGCGGGACCCGCAGGTCGAAGAGCTCCTTGAGGCTCTTGGTCGCCAAGTCGAGGCCGTCCATGCGGCTGCGCAGGGCAGGCCGGAGGGTCATGGCCACCTGCCCGCGACGGGTGACCTGATCGACGATCGGCGAGATTCGACCGACCTCGGCCTGGGCCATCGCCGCCGGCAGCTCGATGTCCGGGTTGGGCAGATCGCTCACCTGGCGGTGTGCCTTGAGCTCCCAGCGACCATCGATGAGCACCGTGGGCGAGATGCCGCCCCATGGGCCGATCTTCA
Source organism: Candidatus Neomicrothrix sp. (assembly GCF_035329545.1). Taxonomy (NCBI): domain Bacteria; kingdom Bacillati; phylum Actinomycetota; class Acidimicrobiia; order Acidimicrobiales; family Microthrixaceae; genus Candidatus Neomicrothrix; species Candidatus Neomicrothrix sp. Next base: position 51,701 of record NZ_DAOLGP010000008.1, on the reverse strand, counting down.
GTGCATCCGGGGCGACGGCAACATCGATCACCTCGGGCATCAAGGCCCGCGCCACGCTGAGCGCGCCGGCTCGCCAGGCCATCGCCTCGAAAAGAACCAGCGGTCGACCGTCGAGCTCGATCTCCCCGATGACGGCATCAGGGTCGATGCCGGGCGGCAGCTCGGCGCGTACCGCAACGACCAACCGGAGAAGATCGCTGACATCCCCGGCGAACATGGCGCGGACATCGACCCACCCCACCGTCGGATCGCGCACGATCGATTCGGTGTCGAGCACCTCCACGCCCAGCAGGGTTGCCGCCGAGCGCGACAACCAAGCCTGGCGGCGCAGCCAGGTCGGCAGCACGCGTGCGAGCCCGGATGCGAACCCGGTGTCGACCACGGGCATCAGCGACCGCTGAACGCGGCCTTGCCGGGCCCGTGTCGTCGGAAGGACCCCACGCCGACGGCGGCGTCGTCGGTTTCGAAGACGTCGACGAAGGCCTGCTCCTCCACATCGAGGCCGGCATCCAGGCTGCCCTGTCCGCCATCGTTGATCGCCGCCTTGGCCAGCGCCATGGCCCGCCGGGGCCCGCCCGCCAGCTCGCTTGCCAGCTCCATGGTCCGCTCCCGCAACCGGTCGTGGGCCACCACCTCGTCGACCAACCCGATCCGGTGGGCTTCGGCGGCATCGACCTGGCGCCCGGTGAAGATGAGGTCCTTGGCCCGAGACGGGCCGATCAGACGGGTCAGGCGCTGGGTGCCGCCACCGCCCGGGATGATGCCAAGCAGGATCTCGGGCTGGCCGAATACCGCCCGGTCGGACGCGATCCTCAGGTCGGCGGCCAGCGCCAGCTCGCAGCCACCGCCCAGCGCATAGCCCGACACCTCGGCGATGACGGGGCAACCGAGGGACTCCAGGGCCTGGCCCGCACGACGGAACGAGCGGGCGATGGCCCGCACGGCGTCGCCATCGACCAGCGTGTCGGCACCGCTCGACCTCGCATCGTTCTCGCCGGACTCGTCGCCGGCGGCAGCGACAAACTGATCGATGTCGGCGCCGGCGGCAAACAGCTTGGGTCCGCCGGTCAGCACGACCGCCCCTGGCGGGTCCTGCGCCCACTCGGCGGCGGCGTCAGCCACGGCGTCGAGCACCCGGTTGGACAAAGCGTTGACCTTGCCGTTCCGCAAGGTGGCGATCACCACGTCGTCGTCGGTGCGCACCACCTCGAGGGGAACGTCGTCCGCTTGGGACATGTCATGGGCTCCTGAACTCGGGGACCCCGGAAAGCTACTCCCCCGGTGGGCTCGGGCGGCCACCCGGTCACTCTCTACCGTCGGTCACCACGCCCACCGAATCGGGCGAGTCGACGCCGATTGAGCACAACCAGCCCCGCGCCGACGCCGAACAGCACCGCTCCAACGATCAGAAATCCACGAGGTTCTGCACCGGTGCTCGCCAGCCCCGACCGGCCGGACTGGCCAGGCGTCGACTGATCCAAGCCGCCCGACGCGCCGCCCGGGTACGACTGACCGACTGCGCCCTGGGTGTTGGCCGCCGCGACCGGCTCGGCAACCACGATGGGAACAGGAGGAGGAGTCGGCGTGGCGGTCGGCCGTACAACGACCGCTCCGGTCACCGTTGGCCGGGTGGACGTCTTCTGTGGCACCAGCGACGGGGGCGGTGTCTGCACCGGCGCCGAGCCCGGGCCGGGGAGGCTGGGCGTCGTTGTCGCCTTCGGCACCTCGGGACCGGTGTCGGCTGTGCCGGGCGGCGCGGTGCCTGGCGGCAGGGTCGTACTCGGCGGCGCCGTCGTCGTGGTCGAGGTGGTGGCCACAGCCGCTTCGCACCGCTCGGTCAGCTCGGCATCGATCGCCTCGGAGACCAGCCCACCCATGGCGATCATGGCGGTGTCGGTGAGGTGGTACAGGGTGTAGACGGACACCCACGGGTCGCTTGAGCACGCGTCGTGGCCGATGCTGGGCGTGTAGGTATCCACGTAGTGCACTCGGGCGCCGGCCGCGTCGACCCGCAACTCGATCTCGGCATTGAGCGCCGCCTGCACCTGCCGCAGATCATTCCGCTCGGCGTCGGAGATGAACAACGAGGTCGGCTCGCAACTCTGCTCCCACGTCGATCCGGTCGGGGTGGCAGGAAGCAGGTCGGGGTAGCCGAGTACGAAGATGTCGGCGTTCGGGGCATGGGCGGCCGAATCCTCCATCGCCTGCTGGATGCTGTCGCCGACCGACCCGGCGATTTTGGCCGTCAGCTTGGGCATGCCCGGGCCGCCGTAGGCGTCGCGGCAGTCATCCATCAGTGCACAGATGGCGAGGATGCTGGTGAACCCCAGGTCGTTGCCGCCAATGGTGAAGGTGACCACGTCGGTGGTGTCCGACAACGCATCAAACTGCGGCGGGCTGGAGTCATTCTTGGCGGTGGAGAAGTGCTCGGTCTTGGCCCCGGAACAGCTGACGTCGGTGAAGCTGCCGAAACCCTGATCCTGCTGGATGCGGTTCGGGTAGTTGTAGCCGGTTGAACGGTTGCACTCGCCGGTGGCGTCGGGGAGGCCAACGCCGCTGCTGTAGGAGTCGCCCATCGCCACATACTCCAACGTGGCGGTCGGGTTGCACGGCGCGGCCGCAGCGCCGACGACCAGGCCGAACACGACGACGAGGGCGCCCAGGCCCATCGCACCCAGGCTGCTCAGCATCCGCCACCGCCCGGTTGGCCTCGAACGTCGCGCCGCATCGCTCATGCCGTTCGGTCCCCTCTTCGCGCTCGGCCCTGGTCGACCAGCCTTCGATTCCAACGTCAGTGTGACACCTGTTGCACCCGGCGACAGCGACAAATTGCAACCGGTGAGATTCCTCACTTCCGCCCTTCCCCCTCTCCCCCGCCCTCGGTGAGCGAGTGTTCGGTCAGTCTGGCCGCTCCAGTTCGGCAGGCAGCCGTTCGAGCAGTCGGTCCGCCGCACTCCACGGGTCGGTATAGGCACCTTCGACCTCGGTGCGCAGCGAGGCCCCCCACTCGGTGCGGAGCAGGCGGTCGAGGGCCGCTCCCACCCGACCGGCGGCCACCTCACGCAGGCGTTGGGAGCGGTTCGCCGCCCGGCGCCGGGCCAGCTCTCCGGTCGCCCGCTGGTGGGCGGCGTGGGCGTCGATCGCGTCGACCAACTCGGCCACCCCCTCACCGGTCGTGCCGACGGTGGATACGACGGGCGCCCGCCAGATCGGCTGTGGTTCGGCTCCAGGGCCGTCGTGCTCGTCCGGCCGGGACATCATGCCGGAGATGTTCAGCATCGACTCCAGATCGGTCACCGTTTGGCGGGCGCCATCGCGGTCGGACTTGTTGACGACGAACACGTCGGCGATCTCCATCAGCCCCGCCTTGTTGGCCTGGATGGCATCGCCCCACCCCGGGTTGACCACGACGACGGTCGTGTCGGCGGCGTCGACGATGTCGGTCTCCACCTGACCGACCCCAACGGTCTCGACGACGACCCAATCACGCCCGGTCGCCCCCAGGACGGCGACGGCATCGTTGGTTGCCCCGGCGAGCCCACCGAGGTTGCCCCGGGTCGCCATCGACCGGATGTACACGTCGTCGTCGCCGGCGACGTCGCCCATCCGCACCCGATCCCCCAGGATGGCGCCACCGGAGAACGGACTGGACGGATCGATGGCGAGCACCGCCACCGACCGGTCGCGCCGGAGCAGCTCGCCGCACAGCGAGGCGCTCAGCGTCGACTTGCCCGCGCCGGGCGCGCCGGTGATGCCCACGGTGAAGGCCTGCTCCGGTGCCCCGTCGCCTCTGCCCTGGACCCAGGTGGCCCGGATGAGCGCCGCACCGCTGGGCCCACCCCGCTCGACGATCGACAGGGCTCGGGCGAGCGCCCGGCGGTCGCCGTCGCCGGCCCGCTGCAGCAGTTCGTCGGGGTTGGTCGGCAGTGGGGCCATGATCAGCGGTCCTGGGGCTCTGGGTTGGTCGGGGCGAAGGAGATGAGGGGGCCCGGGTCTCCCAGGCTGCTCAGACCGTCCAGGCAGGTCAAGACCGGGGGTCGGTCGGGCGTGCGCCTCACAGGGTGACGGCGGTGCCGCAGTCCTCGGCCGGCACCCCACACCCGCCCACCAACTCGACCGCGCGAACCTCCGGCACCCGATCGGCGAGGATCCGCTCGATGCCCCCGGAGCGGGCGTCAGGCTGGCCCGAGCATCCTGCGCAGGTTCCGCTCAGCTCCAACTGGACGACACCGGTGGTTTCGTCGACCGACACCAGCCGCAGGTCGCCACCGTCGGCCTGGATTGCCGGTCGAAGCACTCCGATCGTCGCTTCGACCGCTTGTCTCATCGCACTCCAGGAGGTTCGCCTGCCCCGCCGAGAACATCGACAGGAGCCTCGGGCAGCGATCGACGCCGACCGCCAACTCGTGCCAACCTACCGCGGCGAACCGCCGCCCTCGGCCGTGCTCAGCTCGCTCCCCCGCCCCGGTCCCCGACGACAGCGCAGCCATGTGAAAAGCCTCACGACGACCCGAACGATGTCAGCCGAAGACGCCGAGGCGTGGGCGGCGCCGCGCGACGATCTGATGGTGCTCGAGGAGGTGGCCCCGGACGGAACGCTCCGCGACGCCGAGGGCGCCTGGGAGCACTGGAACCGCAGCGTCACGATCCGGCCCACACACGATGACGACCGGGTCGAGCTCACCGAACGGGTGGACTTCACCCCGGCAATCCCGGTCTTCGGCCCGGCCTTCGCCCTCCTGATCGCGTCGAGCTTGCGCAAGGGGCCGCTGCGCCACGGAAAGGTGCCCTGGTGGAGCCCACCGGCGCGCATGGACACCGAGTCGATCGCCGCGCTCACCTCGGCCTGCCTGATCGGCATGTGCGCCGGGTTCCTCTCGACGGTGGTCACCCGGGTGCTCACCTTCGCCGCCGACGATTTCGGAGTCGCAACGGCCGGCCCGCAGTCCGCCGCCCTTGCCGTCATCCGCAGCGGGGTGGTCCTCACCCTGATCGTGTTGGCGCTGGCCGACCGCCAGGGCCGACGGCGCCTGGCGCTCGCCTCGTTGTGGGTGGCGGCAGGCGCCTGCGTGCTCACCGCCTTCAGCCCGGGCCTCGGGGCCTTCACCGGAGCCCAGGTGCTGACCCGCAACCTGTCCGGCGCCGCAGTGCTCCTTGCCAACGTGCTCGTCGCTGAGGAGGTTCCCAGCCGGGTTCGGGCCTACTCGGTCGGGCTGCAGTCGATGTCCTTTGCCCTCGGCGCCGGCGTGGTGCTGTTGTTGTTGCCGTTGGCCGACCTGGGCCTCTGGGGTTGGCGGCTGGTGTGCGGTGGCGCGGTGCTGCTCGTGCCCCTTGTCGTCGCCGTTGCCCGCCACCTCCCGGAGTCGAAGCGTTTCGAGCGCACCCACGACCGGCCCGACAGCGTGACGGCCGAGCGCTTCTCCATGCGACGCCTGTGGATCCTGGTGGCGCTCGGGCTGGCGATCAACGTGTTCGCTGCGCCCGCCAGCCAGCTGCAGGCCGACTACCTCAGGACGGACCGGGGGTACTCGGCCTTGTGGGTCACCCTGTTCATTGTCGCCACCAACACGCCGGCAGGGCTCGGGGTGGTGCTCGGCGGCCGCTGGGGCGACTCCTGGGGCCGGAAACCCGTGGCAGCGATCGGCATGGTCGGCTTTGCGGGCACAGCGGTGATGTTCATGGTCTCGGGTGCGCCGATGTGGTTCGCCTCGCTGGCCTCGGCGGTGGTCGGCGGGCTCTCGGTGGCGACGATCGGCGTGTACGGGCCGGAGATGTTCCCGACCGCCCGGCGGGGGTTCGCCAACGGCCTTCTGTCCGCAGCGGCGTTGGCCGGCGGGTTGGTCGGGTTGCTGGTCGCCGGCCAGCTCGCCGACGCCTGGGGGTACGGGCCGGCGTTCGCGTTGCTGGCGATCGGGCCGCTCGTCGCAGCGGTCATCGTCGTGATGCTGCTGCCCGAGACCGCCGGCGTGTCGCTCGAGGAGCTCAACCGCGACGACCGCAGCCCCCGACCATCGCCGAAGCGCCCGGGTTAGCTTGGCCCTATGAGCGAGACCTTTGACCTGGCCTTTCACTGGGACCCGATGTGCCCCTTTGCCTGGCTGACGTCGCTGTGGATGGACCAGGTGATCGAGCAGCGGGGCCTCAACGTCGATTGGCGCTTCATTTCCCTGCGGATCCTCAATGCCGACGTCGACTACGAGACGGAGTTTCCCCCCGAGTACATCGAGGGTCATGGCGCGGGATTGCGCCTGCTGCGGGTGGCCGCCGCCGTGCGCGACGCCGAGGGGCCGGCCCCGATGCGGCCGTTGTACAAGGCGATGAGCGCGCCGCTGTTCGAGTGTCCGCCGCCGACGGACAACAGGACGATCCCGCCCGCGGCCGAGCCCGACCGGGTGAGGGCCCTGCTCACCGCGTGCGGCCTGTCGCCCGACTACGCCGATGCGCTCTCCGACGACCGCTGGGACGCACTCGTCGAGGCGGATACCGAACAGGCGCTGGCCGCCACGGGTCGGGACGTCGGCACCCCGATCATCCGCTACCGGCCACCGGATGGGCCCGCCTTCTTCGGCCCGGTCATCAGCCGGGTGCCCGACGACGACGAGGCCGGTCCGCTGTGGGATGCCGTGTTGTACCTGGCCGGGTTCCCGGGCTTTGCCGAGCTCAAGCGCAGCCTGCGCGAACGCCCGCAGCTGCCGGTGTATGCACCGGCGCCTGAGGAGCCAGGCGACGGCGACGGTCGCACCGGGTGATGGGCTGGCGTTCGGGCCTCCACGCCAGCGGCCTGCGTGCAGTCGACCGTCGCTCGGTCGGCATCCGCTTGGTCGGCATCCGCCCGGTCGGGTTGACGGCCCTCGTGGTGCTGGCGTTCGTCGTGGCCGCTTGCGCCGGTGACGATTCCGGGCGGGACGCCGCAGGGCCGGCGGGCACCAACGACCGGGTCGAGAGCGTCTCGGCGGGCGCCGCCGCATCCGGCCTTCCCAGCTGGCGCAGCTACGTCGCCACCGGCGGGGACTCGCTGGCTGCGATCGACGTGTTCGAGTCGCCCGGCGGCCAGCCGCTGGCGGCGGTGCCCAACCGCCCTGCCGAGGGCCTCCCGGCCGTGTTCCTTGTGCGCCAACTCGATGTGGCCGACACCGAGGACGGCGGCTGGTATGAGGTGTGGCTGCCGGTGCGACCCAACGGTAGCCACGGCTTCATCCGGGCCGGCGATGTCTCGCTGAGCTACCACGATTACCAACTGCGGGTGAAGCTCTCCGATCACGAGGTGGAGCTGTACACCGCCGGCGTTCGCACCGATACGTTCCCGGTCGGGGTCGGGGAGGACCGCACGCCCACCCCGGGCGGCACGTTCTACACCAAGGAGCTACTCAAGCCGACCAATCGTGGCGGGCCCTACGGCACCTATGCCTACGGGCTATCCGGCTTCTCCAACACGCTGACCGACTTCGCCGGGGGCGACGGGGTGGTCGGGCTGCACGGCACCGATCAGCCCGACTCGGTCGGCCGCGACGTCTCAGCCGGGTGCATCCGCATGCGCAACGACGACATCGAGCAGTTGGTGGAGCGCCTGCCCCTCGGCGTACCGGTCGAGATCATCGCCTGACACGGTTCGGCACCACCCCGCTGCTCTCACCCAGCCAACTCACAACTCGGCACCACCCCGCAACTCGGGAGCCCACACGACCGCCAGACCGACCGCTGCACTCCCCAGTTCGGCACCACCCCGCAACTCGGGAGCCCAGCCGACCGCCAGACCGACCGCTGCACTCCCCAGTTCAGGACTGGGCGGGATGGTCAGCGCTCGAGCCACGCGGCGACACGGGCGGCGACGTCGGCGTTGTCGGCCACCCGGCTCAGCTCGTGACGTCCTCCGGTGATCCACTCGGCGGTCACCGGGCCGGTGACCAAGGCATGCGCAGCCTCGAGTTCGTCGGGGGTTCCGAACGCGTCGCGGTCGCCCGAGACGAACAGCGTGGGCACCGCCACGCCGCCCAGGTGATCGATCCGCAGCCGATCGGGGCGCTTGGGGGGATGGAGCGGATAGGAGACCAGCACCAGGCCGGCGGCGTCGATCGCACCCTCGGCGAGCGCCATCGACGCCATGCGCCCACCCATCGACCGACCCCCGATCACCAAGCGGGACGGGTCGCTCCCCCACTGCGCCGCCGCCCGCTCGACCGCCGTGGCCACCTCGGGGATCAGCTTGGGGGCGCGGTCGGGGAAGCGTCGGCCCTCCAGACGGTAGGCGAAGTCGACCCGGCTGACCGGCAGCGGGTCGACCGCTGCTTCGATGGTGAACAGGCTGGCGTGGTCGGCACCGGACCCGGCGCCGGGGAACAACACCATGCCGTCAACCGACCTGCCGTCCAACGCCCTGCCGTCCAACGCCCTGCCGTCAACCGCCATGCGGTCAGCCGGTGGTTGCCAGCAGCACGCGACGGGCTTCGGACAGGTCGCTGATACGTCCCGCCGCGCCGACGGTTGCTCCGCCATGATCGGGGTGGGCTGCGGTGACGAGCTGCCGGAACGACAGCTGCACCGAGCGGCGGGTGACATCGGCCTCGGGATCGAAACCGAGCACGTGACGGGCCCAGCTCTCCGGATCGGCGAGGGCCTCCAGCTGCGTGCCGTTGCGGCGCCCGGTGACCAGCGCAGCGAAGCCTGCATCGACGTCGCCCGGCCAACGCAAGCCAACCCGGATGGCGGCAAACACCCCCCGTCGGTCCGCCAGCGGCAGCTGCGCCGCCGCATACAGCGCGCACAGCACGTGCTGCTCGGCAGTGCCGGTGTGGTCGTCGATCTCGAACAACAGCCGATCATCGACGACCGACAACCGGTGGTGACAGCGCTGCAGGCCGATCCGGTCGGTCTGGAAGCGGTGGCGCAACCGAGGCTGGGTGACCCGGTGGCCAGCCTCCAATTCGGTGATCAGGTGAAGCTGATCGTCGATCAGGTCGGGGTTGATGCGGTCGGAGAAGTGGGCGACCACGCCGGCGAGCAGCAGCCCGCCCGAACCCGGCGAGGGGTTGGACGGAAGGTGCGACGCACCGAGCGCCACGCGACGGGTGGGGGCATATGGGCGGGAGATGAAGATCTCCTGCTCGGCTAACAGCACCGGGTCAAGCTAACGCGGCCTCGCTCTCCCGAGGATTCGGGCGCGGCCGCTACACCAGACGAACGAGCCGGTCGCGCAGCTGCGCCGATCGGGCGGCAAAGGACTCCAGCGCCGCCTTGAGTTGGGCCGCTTCGTCCACCTCCGCATCCGCCGCGTCCGCATCGTCGACATCCGCTTCACCGTCGCCGGACACAGCGCCAACCTTCCCCTCGATGGTCATGGTGTCGCCATCGCCGTCGCCATCTGGGGATTCGTCCTCGATCGTCGCCGACGTCGTGCGGTCGATCTCGTCGCGCAGGTCGCCCGCCCGCTCGACCAGGTCACGCCACTGTGTGGCATCGAACCCGAAGGGCACGGCCAAGCGGTCCATACGATCGGCTGCCTCGACCACGTCGAGGCGCGCACCGGGGATCTTGGGGTTGTCCTTGAGGCGGTCCACCGCGGCGTAGAGCTGGGTCAACAGGTCCTGCACCTCGGTTCCCTCCGCCTCCTCGAACACCTCGTCCGGGTCGGGCATCGCTTCGAGGATGGCGTCGACCGCCGCCTCGTCACCGACGGCGATGTGCAGGTCGGCCAGGTCGTCCCATCCGGCGGCGATGCCGGCGACCAGCAATGATTCGGCCAGCGAGTCCCGCAGCACCCTCGGCCACTCGCCCACCTCGTAGACGATCTGATCGGTGTCGGCCGCCAGATGGGCCTGGCCGACGCCGAGGTCGTCGAAGGCCTCCTCGACCAGGTGCTCGTCGAGCAGCCCCACCACGAGCTCGGGCCCCTGCCACACCCGATCGATCGAGGACCCACCCAGGGCGGCGTCCAGAGCGGCCCTGTCGTCCCGACTCCATGCGCTGCAGTCGAAGAGGAGCCGGGCGTCGCTCAGCTGCTCCACCGGCGGACGCGGCAGCATGTCGATGTGGTCATCGCCCCGGTCACCGCTCTCGCCGGCGACGCCGTCGGCCTCATCAGCCGGATCGTCCGCCCCGCCAGAGGCATCGTCGGCCTCGGCGGGAAGGTCGTTGGAATCTCGGGAGCCTTGACGTCGACGAAGCACGGGGACGAGTCTTCCAGTCGCGGGCTCTCCGTGCCGCACCGGCGCCGGGCTTCAGCACCCGGCCGTCCTCGCCACTAGATTGGCCGACCATGAGCGACGCACAGGCCCCCGATCGAAACCTCGCAATGGAGCTGGTGCGTGTCACCGAGGCTGCTGCGCTCGCCAGCGCCCGCTGGCTGGGGCGCGGCGACAAGAACGCCGCCGACGGTGCGGCGGTCGACGCCATGCGCATCATGTTGTCGACCGTTCAGATGCAGGGCGTCGTCGTGATCGGCGAGGGCGAGAAGGACGAAGCGCCCATGCTGTTCAACGGCGAGGAGGTCGGCAGCGGCCATGGCGCCGGGGCAGATATTGCCGTCGACCCGATCGACGGCACCACGCTGACCGCCCTGGGACGCCCCAATGCCCTCTCGGTAATCGCCGTGTCCGACCGGGGCTCGATGTTCGATCCGGGCCCGTGCGTGTACATGGAGAAGATCGCCGTCGGGCCGGAGGCCGCCGACGTGATCGACATCACCCAGTCGGCGACCGAGAACATCAACCGGGTCGCCGAGGCCAAGGGCGCCAAGCCCCGCGACCTGACGGTCGTCGTGCTCGACCGGCCCCGCCACGACGACCTGGTGGCCGAGATTCGCACGACCGGCGCCCGCATCCACTCGATCTCCGACGGCGACGTGGCCGGTGCCATCGCCACCGCCTGGCCCACCTCCTCGGTCGACATCCTCTTCGGCATCGGCGGCACGCCCGAGGGCGTCATCTCCGCCGCCGCCATGAAGTGCATGCGGGGCTCCCAGCAGGGTCGCCTGTGGCCCCGCAACGACGCTGAGCGCACCGCAGCGCTGGAGGCCGGTTACGACCTCGACCAGGTGCTCACCCAGGACGACATGGTGCGGGGCGACAACTGCTTCTTCGCCGCTACCGGCATCAGCGACGGCGAGCTGCTCGACGGGGTGAGCTTCTCGCCGGCCGGCGCCAAGACGCAGTCGCTGGTGATGCGCTCGACCTCCGGTACCGTGCGCCTCGTCGAGACCCATCACCGAGCCGACCGCATGCACGTCTAGGAACCTGCGCATCCGGGTACGCGCACGGCGGTGATCGTCACCATCCACGACCAAGGGGAACCGTCATCGACATCGCTCCGTACCGCTACGACCCCTCTCAGCCCGTCGAGCTGTCCCAGTGGGACGGCGACGACGACGGCGGGCTGTCCAAGGACGACACCAAGGACGCCACCGCCGAGCTGTCCGAACGGCTCGTCGAACTCCAGCACCGGCTGTTCGCCCAGAAGGAACACCGCGTGCTCGTCGTCATCCAGGCGACCGACACCGGCGGCAAGGACTCGACGATCCGGCGTGTCTTCGGCCCGCTCAACCCGGCCGGGGTGAGGGTGACCGGGTTCACGAAGCCTTCGGAGGACGAACTGGCCCACGACTACCTGTGGCGCGTCCACCCCCACGCCCCCGGCGACGGGATGATCGCCGTGTTCAACCGTTCGCACTACGAGGACGTGCTCGTCGTGCGGGTACACGACCTGGTGCCCGAGGCCCGGTGGCGCCGCCGCTATCAGCACCTGCGGGAGTTCGAGCGGATGCTGACCGACGAGGGCACCACCGTCATCAAGTTCTTCCTGCACATCACCGCCGATGAACAGCGCCAACGGCTCCAGGATCGCATCGACGACACGACGAAATGGTGGAAGTTCAACCCGGCCGACCTGACCGAGCGCGAGCGCTGGGACGACTACCAGGCCGCCTTCTCGGAGATGTTGTCCCAAACCTCGGACCCGGTCCCATGGTGGGTGATCCCGGCCAACCACAAGTGGTTTCGCGACTACCTGGTGTCGAAGGTTTTGGTCGACACCCTCGAGGGACTGAACCTCACCTACCCGGAGCCGGAAGAGGACCTCACCGGGGTCACGATCACCTGACCATCGAGTGACGCCCGGCGCCAACCGTTCGGCCTGATCGGCGACGGCTCAGCCCACCGCTGCGCCACCAACCGGCATCTCGTCGATCACCGGCCGGTCGTGGTTGAGGTCAGCATCGACCTGCAGCGAATAGGTGCCGTCTTCGCCCAGGTTGGGTTCGCCCATCGCCGCCAGCGCTGTGTGCACCAGCTCGACCACATCGAAACGGCGGTGCATCTCCGTTTTCGCCACCATGTCCTCGATGATCGCGATCACGTGCCCTCGAATCCTGTCGTCCAGGTTGCCGACGCGCTCGGCCAGGTTGAGCTTGCCCCCGCCGTCGGTCTCCACCTCGATGTCGGCCGGATCGGGGGTCTCAACCTCCACGACCAGCGCCAGTGGGCGCTCCACTCGGCTGGTCAACATCAGCGGAAATCGGCCGGTGACGGTGTAGCTCTCCTTCTTGACCGCCAAGTTCAAGCGAAGCGAGAGGTTGAGCTCGACCATGGCCCGGTGGCGGCGAACGGTCGACATCTCGTCGGCGCCCTGCTCGACCGCCTCGATCGACCCGACGGTGGCGGAGCCCCGCACCGACGCCCTGACGACCGCGATCTGCTCGGTCACCTTGATCGCCTTGGGCAGCAACGCCTCCAACCGCGGGCCGATCACCTCGGGCACGAGCACCAGGCGAGCAAATTCGTAACCAAACTCGGCAAAGTCCATCGGTTCGCTGTCCGCCCGTTCGGGCGTGGCGGGCGTAGTAGCCATGGAACTCCTCGGACTGGCGCCGTGCGGGCGGCGAACTGACGCTCACGGTGACTGGCGTCCCATCGTACTGAGTTGTTCGCTCGCCGTACCGGCCCCTCGGTCGACGCGGTCGAGGTCCGCCATCTCGCCTACCCGCCTGACCGAGCGTTCATCAGCGGCAGCTGGAGCGCAACGCGCTCAGACGCCGAGTTCGCCTAGACCCCCAGCTCGGCAGCCTTGGCCTCGATGCCCGCTCGCTCGGCGCCGATCGTGGTCGACTCGCCGTGGCCGGTGTGCACGACGGTGTCGTCGGGCAGCGCCAACAGCCGGTCTCGGATCGACGCCACGATCGTCGGCTCATCGGAGTAGCTGCGGCCGGTCGCCCCGGGCCCACCGCAGAACAGCGTGTCCCCGGTGAACACCACCTCGCTGCCGGCGTCGTAGAAGCAGCAACATCCAGGCGAGTGCCCGGGCGTGTGCATCACGCCCAGCTCGTGGCCGGCCACCTGGAACGATCCGCCTTCGGCCAGCTGACGGTCGGGCGAGTCGTCGGGCCAGACGACGTCCCACAGCATCGAGTCGGCATCGTGGAGCCAGATCGGGGCATCGACGGCGTCGCGCAGCGGCACTGCGGCGTTGATGTGGTCGTTGTGGCCGTGGGTCAACACGATGCCCCGTACCTTGCGGCCGTTCGCTGCATCGACGATCGCCTGGTGATCGTGGGCAGCGTCGAACACCAACACCTCGTGGTCGTCGCCGACCAACCAGATGTTGTTGGTCACCTCCCACTCACCCCCATCGAGCGCGAAGATTCCGTCGGTCGTGATCAGTTCGATGGCCATGTAACCCACCGTAGTGACGGGCTCGCGGGGTGCCCACACCGCACGGCCGACGGCTGACCGACCGAACTCTGTCGCTAGAACGTCGTAGAGCGCGCGATAGCGGCAGAGTTCGTGTTTCCGGTTGGCAGTTAGCGCTTGGTAGCGGCCTCGGCGACCAAGATGCGCACCTCGGCGCGACGCAGGGCGGCCGAGGCCACCTCGTCGTCGGCGTCGGCCCGCAGGGCTTCCTCGGCGCGTTCCTTGGCGCCCCGAGCCCGGGCCAGGTCGACGTCCTCCGCCAGCTCGGCCATGTCGGACAGCACCGCCACCTTGGTGGCACCACCGTCGGTCGGGGTCACTTCGACGAAGCCGGAGTGAACGGCGATCTGGCGCTCGGGCTCGCCGTCAGCGATCACCCGAACGACGCCGGTGGCCAACGCCCCAATCATCGGGATGTGGCCCTCCATGAAGGCGGCGTCACCCTCGAGGGTGCGGGCGATCACCATGTTGGCCTCGCCCGACCACACGATCGCCTCCGGCGAAACCAGCTCGACCTGCATCGCCATGATCAGCCGTTCTTCTTCAGGTCGTCGGCCTTCTTCATGGCATCCTCGGCGCCACCGACGTTGAGAAACGCCTGCTCGGGCAGGTGATCGAGGTCGCCGTTGACCAGCATCTCGAAGCTCTCGATCGTTTCCTCGACCGGCGTGAAGATACCGGGCAGGCCGGTGAACACCTCGGCGACGAACATCGGCTGGGAAAGGAACTTCTCGATCTTGCGGGCCCGGTCGACCGTCACCCGGTCCTCTTCGGACAGCTCGTCGAGGCCGAGGATGGCGATGATGTCCTGCAGCTCGTTGTAGCGCTGCAGCGACTCCTGCACCTGACGGGCCACGTTGTAGTGGCGATCGCCGACGACCTGCGGGTCGAGGATGGTCGAGGTGGACGCCAGCGGGTCGACCGCCGGGTAGATGCCCTTGGCGGCGATGTCGCGGTTCAGCTCGGTCGTGCCGTCGAAGTGAGTGAACGAGGTGAACGGCGCCGGGTCGGTGTAGTCGTCCGCAGGCACGTACACGGCCTGGAGCGAGGTGATCGACTTGCCGCCGGTCGAGGTGATGCGCTCCTGGAGGGCGCCCATCTCGTCGGCCAGGGTGGGCTGGTAGCCCACGGCGGACGGCATGCGGCCCAGCAGAGTGGACACCTCCATGCCCGCCTGGGTGAAGCGGAAGATGTTGTCGACGAACAGCAGCACGTCCTGGCCCTGAACGTCACGGAAGTACTCGGCCATCGTCAGCGCCGACAGCGCAACCCGCAGGCGCACGCCCGGCGGCTCGTCCATCTGACCGAAGCACAGTGCGGCCTTGGTCAGCACCGACTGGTCGGTACCGCCCAGCATGGTCTCGCCCATCTCGATCAGCAGGTCGGTGCCCTCACGGGTGCGTTCGCCCACCCCGGCGAACACGGACACGCCGCCGTGGTTGGAGGCCACGCGGTTGATCATCTCGGTGATCAGCACGGTCTTGCCCACGCCGGCACCGCCGAACAAACCGATCTTGCCACCTTGAAGGTAAGGCGTAAGGAGGTCGAGCACCTTGATACCGGTCTCGAACATCTGGGCCTTCGGCTCAAGGGTGTCGAAGGCCGGCGGCTGGCGGTGGATCGGCCAGCGGTCGGTCGCCTCGATCGAGTCGACGTCGAGCGGTTGACCGATGACGTTGAACACGTGGCCGAGGACGGCGTCGCCGACGGGCACGGTGATCGGGCCACCGGTGTTGCGCACCTCGGTGCCGCGGGTCAGGCCGTCGGTCGGCTTCATGGCGACCGCACGCACGCGGCCCTCGCCGATCTGCTGGGCCACCTCGGCGACGACGGTCACCACCTCGGTGTCACCGCCGATGGTGAGATCGAACTCGAGGGCGGTGTTGATCTCGGGGATCGCCCCGGAGGGGAACTCGACGTCGACCACGGGGCCGGCGATGGCGACGATCCTGCCCGACGGGTGATCGCCTGCAGAGGTGTCGTCGGCTGGGCTGTCGGTTGCGAGGGGCTCGGTTGCGGTCATCGTGGCTCCTGGGTGTTCGTGGGAGAAGGGTGTGTTGGGTGGGTGCGCAGGGTCGCCGGTCGGCGCTGCACTAGCGGTGCGTCTGGTGGTTGAAGTGCTCGTGGGCAACGTGCTCAAAAGACAGGTGCTGGGCGGCCAGGTGATGGGCGGTGTCGCCTTCATCGTCCTGGTCGTCGTTGAGTGCCTCAGCACCGGAGATGATCTCGGAGATCTCGGTGGTGATCGCGTCCTGGCGCACCTGGTTCATCTTGCGGGTCAGGCGCAGGATCATGTCTTCGGCGTTGTCGGTGGCCGACTTCATCGCCCGCTGACGGCTGGCGTGCTCGGAGGCGGCGGCGTCCAACAGCGCCGAGAACAGGCGGCTCTCGACGTAGCGGGGCAAGAGCGCTTCGAGCACCCCGGCGGCATCCGGCTCGAACTCAAAGCCTGCTCGGGCTTGGGCGTCGCCGACCGCGGCGATCGCCTCGCTGGGTTGCAGCGGTAGGAAGCGACGCACCCGCGGCTTCTGGGTGCCGAGGCTGACGAACTCGGTGTAGGCCAACATGATGCGCTCGACGCCCTCTGAGAGGAACATCGCCGCCACCTTGCCCGCCACCTCGCGGGCGTTGCTGTAGACCGGGGTGTCGGAGATGCCCTCGAACTCGGCATCGATCGTGTAGCCGCGGAAGCGGAAGTACGAGCCGGACTTCTTGCCAATGCACACCAGCCGGTACTCACGGCCTTCGGAGCGGGCCGCCTGCACCTCCCGTTCCGCAGCGCGGATGACCGAGGCGTTGTAGGCGCCCGCCAGTCCTCGATCGGAGGCCAGCACGACCACCCCGACCACCTTGGGGTCCTCGTTTTGGCGAAGCAGCGGATGGTCGACCGAGGTGCCCTGCGCGGACAGGTCCTGAATCACCTTGGTGATCTCGGTCGCATAGGGACGGGCCTCGCGGGCCCGCTGCTGCGCCTTTGTCACCCGGGTGGCCGAGATCAGCTCCATAGCCCTGGTGATCTTTTTGGTGTTGCCGACGCTGCCGATGCGGCGTCGCAGCACTCGTTCCTGTGCGCCTGCCATGGATCAGCCGTCCCGCTTGGAAGGCTGGAACGTCGCCTCGTCGCGATCGACGTCCTCTTCGGGCAGGGTGACGTCGGAATCGACCACCCGTGAGTGCTGGTCGCCACTTTCCCCGGCGTCGGGCTCGTGGACGCCCTCGGCACCGGGATCGAACTCGCTAGCAAAGCGGGCGATGGCGGCCTCGAGCGCATCCTCGTCGGGGATCTTGCCGTCGCTGCGGACCCCATCGAGGATGTGGCCATGGCGGGCACGGAAGTATTCGAGCAGCTCGTCGGCGAAGCGGCCGACCGACTCGACCGGAATGTTGTCGAGGTGGCCGCGGGTGCCGGCGTAGAGCACCACCACCTGCTCCTCGACCGGCATCGGCTGGCCGACGCCCTGCTTGAGCAGCTCGGTGAGGCGGTAGCCCCGCTCGAGCTGGGCCTTGGACACGGCGTCGAGGTCCGAGCCGAAAGCGGCGAAGCTCTCGAGCTCACGGAACTGCTGCAGGTCGGACTTGAGCGTGCCGACAGCGGTCTTCATCGCCTTGATCTGGGCGGCGGAACCCACCCGGCTGACCGAGATGCCCACGTCGATGGCGGGCCGCACGCCCGAGCGGAACAGGTCCTCCTGCAGGAAGATCTGTCCGTCGGTGATCGAGATCACGTTGGTCGGGATGTAGGCGGACACGTCGCCGGCCTTGGTCTCGATGACCGGCAGGGCGGTCAGGCTGCCCGCACCGCGCTCGTCGGACAGCTTGGCCGCCCGCTCGAGCAGGCGGCTGTGCAGGTAGAACACGTCGCCGGGGTAGGCCTCGCGGCCCGGCGGGCGGCGCAGCAGCAAAGCCATCTGGCGGTAGGCCTCGGCCTGCTTGGACAGGTCGTCGTAGATCGCCAGGGCGTGGCCGGAGTTGTCCATCCAGTGCTGGCCCATCGCACAACCGGCGTAGGGGGCCAGGTACTTGAACGGCGCCTGATCGGAGGCGGGTGCCACGACGACCACCGTGTACTCCATGGCGCCGGCCTCTTCGAGCCGGGCGACGGTCTGGGCGACGGTGGAGGCCTTCTGGCCGATCGCCACGTAGATGCAGTTCACGCCGAGGCCGGCCTGGTTGAGGATCGTGTCGACCGCAACCGTGGTCTTGCCGGTCTTGCGGTCGCCGATGATCAGCTCGCGCTGGCCACGGCCGATCGGGATCAACGAGTCAATCGACTTGATGCCGGTCTGGAGGGGCTCCCCCACCGGCTGGCGGCCGGTGATGCCCGGCGCCTGAATCTCCATGCGGCGCTGCACGACGTTGGTCAGCGGGCCCTTGCCGTCGATCGGGTCGCCCAGGGCGTTCACCACGCGGCCGAGCATGCCGTCGCCGACCGGCACCGACAGGATCTCACCCGAAGCCCGAACGGCGTCGCCCTCGGCGACCTCGTCGGCCCCGCCGAGGATCACCGCACCGATCGAATCCTCATCCAGGTTGAGCGCCAGGCCCCGCACGCCGCTCTCGAACTCGAGCAACGCGTTGACCGGGCAGTTGGGCAGACCGGCGATGCGGGCGATGCCATCGCCCACCTCGGTCACCCGGCCGACCTGGCTCTCGGTGAGGTCGGGCGTGAAGCCTTCGAGGTTGCTGCGAATGGCGTTGGTGATCTCGGCTGGATCAAAGAGCTGGGTCACTTCTGAGTCTCCTGGTGCTGCGGTGCTTGTGCTGGCGCTCTAGCGGGCGGCGGGCTTGGCGGGTGGGCGGGGGCGGACGGGTGTGCGCCGGGAGGCGCAGGGGCAGTGCCTTAGAACAGCTCGCGCAGCTGAGCCAAGCGGGACCTGACGGTACCGTCGATGACCTGATCACCGATCTCGGCGTGAACACCGCCGACCACGTCGGGGTCGACGAGGAACTTCGGGGCGATCGGGCGGCCGGCGGCCGCCTCGAGAGCGGCGGCCAGGCGCTGCTGCTGGTCGGGGTTGAGGGCCACCGCGGTGCGGATGGTCGTCAACGCCTGTCCGGCGTCGCCGGCGGTGCGCTCGGCCAGCTGCTGAGCGATGGCGCCCAGCTCGTCGGCACGCCCGGCGGCGACGACGGCGGCCAGGGCGGCCAGCGTGGCCGGTGCCACCTTGCCGCCCAGCACGTCGGTGACCACCTTGGTGCGGCGGTCGGCGGGCAGGGCGAGATCGGAGAGGGTGGTGCTGAGCTCGACGTTGTTGTCGATCTCGCGGGCCACCCGGTAGAGCTCGTCGGCCACGACGGCCTCGGCTCCCTCGGCTCGGGCCAGGCCCAACAGGGCTTCTGCGTAGTTCTCGGTGCGGGTGTCGCTCACGTGGTGCTCCTAGGACCTGGCGCCCAATTGGGCGATGTACTGGTCGATCAAGTCGGCCTGAGCGGCGTCGTCAAGCGACTCGCCGACGACGGCCTCGGCGGCACCGAGCGACAGGCGGGCCAGCTCGGCCTGGATGTCGGCGCGGGCCTGACGGCGGGCGATCTCGACGTCGCCGCCACCGCGGTGACGGATCGCCTTGGCCTCGGACTCGCCCTTGGCGATCAGGTCGGCCTCCACCTTGGCGGCGGTCGCTTCGGCGTCGGCGTGGATACGGGCCACCTCACGCTCGCGGTCGGCGAGTGCCGACTTGATCTGGTCCCGTTCGGCCTCGGCGCCCTGACGGGTCTCCGCAGCCTGGTCGAGATCCTGTTGGATCCCGTCGGTGCGCTTGGCCATTGCCCCCTTGATCGCAGGGCCGGCCTTCCACCAGATGATGCCGACGACGATGAAGAACGCGGCCGAACCGCCGAACACCTCTCCGATGTCGTGGGGAAGCCAGTAGCCGTTGCCTTCGGAGGCGAGCAGCAATGCGAGTTGGGTCATTCCAATCCTCAGTTCTCAGAAGGTGCGAGGTAGGTCTCGGCGATGCGCTGGGCGACCGCCGGATCGACGGTGCGTCCGAGCACCTTGGACGCTGCCGTACCGGCGAGCTCGGCCACCTGGGTACGGGCGCCGGACAGGGCCTCGGCCCGCTCGGCATTCAGCTCGGCCAGCGCAGCCGAACGGATCTCGGCGGCGTCGGATTCGGCGGCGGCGGTCAGCTCGGCCCGGCGGGCCTCGCCCCGTGCACGGGCCTCGTCGACGGTGGCCGACGCCTGCGTCCGGGCCTCGGCCAGGGTGGCGTCGTAGTCACGGCGCACCTTCTCGGCCTCCACCTTGGCCCGCTCCGTTCCCTCCTCGTCGGCCAGGCGCTGCTCGTCGCGCTGGCGCATCACGGCGCGCACGGGTGGCAGCAGCACGTACCGCATCAGGATCCACAGCGCCGCAAAAAACAGCGCTCCCCAGAAAAGCTCAGGGCCGGTCGGCAGGACCGGGTTGACCGTCTCCGCAGCTTCCTCGCCGCCTTCGGCGGCCAGGGACAGGATGGTTGCCAGCATTCAGGTACTCCTCACGTGGTGATCGACGAGGCGTTCCGGCGGGGCCAGAACGCGGGTGGTCCTCAGACGAACTTGAGGAGAATGAACACAACGAAGCCGATCAGTGCGAGGGCTTCGGTGAAGGCGATGCCGAGGAACATCGTGGTCTGCACCTGGCCGGCGGCCTCGGGCTGACGGGCGATGGCCTGGACGGCCTGGCCGACCAGGTAGCCGATGCCGATGCCGGGGCCGATGGCGGCAAGGCCGTAGGCCGCACCGGCGCCGGACGCGCCGGCGATGGACTTGGCCTCATCGGCGGTGAAGTCGCCTGGCGTCGCCTGCTGGGCGATTTCGATTGCGTGGTTTGCTGCGTGGGACAGAACGCTCATCTGGGTGTTCTCCTTGTCGGTGGGGCCTGGGGCCCATTTGTTGTGTCCCCGCTGTGCGGAAACAACATCTGTGGTTGGAACGAAACGGGGATCCGGTGGCCTGGTGGCCGGCCGGGGTGGTGATCAGCGGCCCTCGTGGCCGAACCGATCAGTGGGCCGGGTGCAGTGCGCCGCCGATGTACACGCCGGCGAGCAGGGCGAAAATGTAGGCCTGCAGGAAGGACACCATGATCTCGAAGGCGGTGAAGGCGACCAGCCCGAAGAACGGGGCGATCGACAGCGGCACCAGGGCGAACTGCATCGTCTCGGCGAGCAGCAGCGACAGGGTGAGCACCGAGAAGGTGACCAACAGGATGTGGCCGGCGAGCATGTTGGCGAAGAGCCGCACCGCCAGGGAGAAGGGCCGCACCAGGAAGGTGGAGATGAACTCGATCGGCGTCACCAGGAGGTAGAGCGCCTTGGGCACGCCCGGGGGGAACAGTGCGTCCTTGAAGTACTTCAGGCCGTTGTGCTTGACGCCGACGCCGATGAACATCGCCCAGGTCACCATGGCCAGCACGAGCGGGTTGGCCATGCGGGCGTTGGCGGGCATGTGGGAGGTGGGGATGACCTCGAAGATGTTGCCGATGAAGATGAAGAAGAACATCGCCGTGAGCATCGGCAGGTAGCGCATGCCGTCGGGGCCGATCGTCGGCAGGACGATCTGCTTCTCGACGAAGTCGACCGAGGACTCGACGACGTTCTGCACGCCGCGTGGCACCGGGTTCTTGGCGCCCTTCCTGGCGGCGAGCCAGAACAGCACCGTCGGGATGATCACGGCGAGCAGCGAGATGAACGCAATCTTGTTGAACGCGAAGAAGGTGCCTTCGCCGAACCAATCAGGCCAGACGACGATTTCTTCGATCGATGGAAACTCAAGCGCGAACACGGGTAGTGGCTCCTAGGTTCAGGACGTCGCGGTGACGGACTGCTCGGGGTCGACGGGACTGGCGGTGGGGGGTGTGTCGGTGGCGGGTGTAGCGGCGGGCGGTGTAGCTGAGGTGCCGGAGACCGAGTCGGCTGCCGGGTCGAAGGCGTGCACCGTGACCTGTGCCGGGGACTTTCCGGGGCGGGGTTTGATGCCCGGGTAGGCCATCGAGCCGGAGACGTAACGCAGCTCCCAGAACAACAGCCCGAGGTGGGTCACGATCAACACGATGCCGAAGGCGACCGGGTCCAGCCAACCCTGGTCCTTGACCAACAGGACGACGACGAGGATCAGGCCCAACCGGAGGAGATAGCCGAACAGCGCCGCACCGGCCATGACGGCGATCGAGATACGGCCGCCGACCTGCAACATCCAGGCGGACAGCAGGAAGTTGACGACGACCAGGCCCAGCGCCACCGCTGCGGAGATCGCGCCGTTCGTGCCCCAGATGGCAGCGGAGCCGAACAGTGCGATCGGCGCCCAGATCACCGCCCGACGCAGCAGGTCGACAGCGACCTCCATGGCGGGCGATGGGCCCTCCAGGCGGGTCATCAGGCCGGAAGTGTTGTCGCTCACGCCGAAACCTCGGGCTTGGCGACAACCACATCGACGCTGGCGCCGGAACGGGCCGAACTGCGGGCAACGCCGGCGGCGACCATCTCGGTTCGATACGAGTTGATCACCTTGTAGAGCGCACCGCCGAGGCCGTAGACGCCACCGACGATCATGAGGATCGGGGCCCAGCCGAGGATTCCGTCGAGCCACCATCCCAGCGTGGCGAACAACGCCGGGGCGATAACCAAAAGGTATCCACCGTGGCCGCGGTCCATCTGCTCGCTCCAGCGCGCGCCGGACGGTGCCGATGCGCCGCTGGACGGCGTGACCTTGGGAGTCACCTGGAGGAACGACACGGAAGGACTACTCACCTTGGATCGGACGGCGCACGGGGGGGTGCGGGACGGAGGCGACGGCACGGGTGCGCCGACCGGACCGGTGGGGCCGGAAAACCGCATGGATTCAGCTCGTGAATCCGTGCACGAACTCTAGGAAACCAACGCTGGGCACACAAGTTGGCGCGCCACGCCCGCCGGTAAAGCAGGTTGGAGACTGTTCAGAACCTAGTCGTTGCGGGCCGACGTGCGTTCGAGCGCCTCGACGACCCGGTCGGTCTGGGCACGCTGCTCGTGGATCAATCGGATCATCCAGAACCGCAGGTAGCGGCCGAACGAGTAGCGGATGAACAGCGCCGCACCGACGATCACGATGATGTTGCCCAGCCAGAACGTCTGCGAGGCGTAGGCCCGCTGGTCGGCGGCGTCCGATGTCGACATCACCAACAAGATGCCGACGATCGCCATGACGATCGGGATCGCCAGGCCGGCGATCCCCAGCTTCAACGCCCGGGCCTCGGTGTCGGCCGAGGAGCCCGAGAGCTTCAGCTGGGAGATCTCCCGGGTGAACTCCTCGGAGCGTCCGCCCATGCCCCCGCCCCCATCGGTGGCGTCGACCTGGTCGGCGCTGCTTCCGAGGCCCTGAGCATCGTGTTGTGCCATGTTGTCTTCTCTCCTGGTTTCGATCACTGCCCACCGAGGTAGGCACTTGACAACTCCGCCTCGATCGCGGCCGGCTCGCCGACCGCGCGGATCTTTCCGTGCACCATGATGGCGGCCCGGTCCGAGACACCGAGCACCGTTCGGGCGAACTGCTCGACGACCACGATCGACACCCCACCTTCGGCGATGGCGGCGACGACGCCGTACAGTTCCTCGACGATCAGCGGCGCCAGGCCCATCGACAGCTCGTCGAGGATCAGCACCGCCGGGTCGGTGGCCAGGCCGCGTGCCATGGCCAGCATCTGCTGTTCGCCGCCCGACATGGTGCCGGCGACCTGGCTGCGACGCTCACCGAGGCGCTTGAAGCGCCCGTAGGCCACCTCTTCGAGCTCGGACAGCTTCTTGCCGGTGAACGTGGCCATCCGAAGATTCTCCCGAACGGTCAGGTTGGGGAAGATGCCCGTCCCTTCGGGAATCATCGCCAGCCCGGCACGGGCCAGGTCCTCCGCCTTCGACCCGGTGACGTCGCGCCCTGCGATGATCACCTTGCCGGCGGTGGGCGCCATCAGCGCGCAGAGGATGTTGAGCGTGGTCGTCTTGCCGGCCCCGTTGGGCCCGAGCAGGGCATACACCTCGCCCGGTCGAACCGACAGGTCGACGCCGTGAAGCACCTCGATCGAGCCATAGGCGGCGCGGATGCCCTGCAGCTCGATGATGGGCTCGACCGACTCGATCGGCTCCGCCGGTCCGGTGGGAGTGCCAGCCGGTGTCGCCATCATCCGGCCTCCCCGATCGCCGAGCCCAGGTAGGCGTCGAGCACCGCTTCGTTGGACTGAATCTCGGTCGGGGTGCCGCGGGCGATCACCTGGCCGAAGTCCAACACGACGATCCGTCCACACACCCGCATCACCAGCGGCACGTCGTGCTCGACCATCAAGATCGCCATGCCGTCGGCGGCCAACTGCAACAGAAACTCGCCGAAGCGCTCGGTCTCGGCCTCGTCCTGGCCTGAGGCGGGCTCGTCGAGCAACAACACCTTGGGCTGTGTCGCCAGTGCCCGGCCCACCTCCAACAGGCGTGCCATGCCGGTGGAGATCCCGGCGGCTGAATCGTCGGCGACATCGGTCAGCCCCACCTGCTCGAGGATGGTGTCCACCTGTTCGGCGGTGTCCTTGGATCGCAGCTCGGCCGCCATCTGGACGTTCTCGCGCACCGTGAGCGAGGTGAACACCTCCAGCCGCTGAAAAGTGCGCGCCAAGCCGTGCTGGGCCCGGCGAAAGGTGGGCCAGCCGGTCATGTTTCTTCCGTCGAGCGAGACCGAACCCGACGTTGGGGTCAGCATGCCGGTCAAGGCATTGAACGTTGTCGTTTTACCCGCCCCGTTGGGGCCGATCAGCCCGACGATCTGGCCGGCCTCGACGGTCAGGTCGACCTCGCTCACCGCGAGGTTGCCACCGAAGCGCACCGAGATGTTGCGGGCCTCGAGCAGGCTCATGCTGCACCTCCGCGGCCGGCGAGAACGGCCTCTCGGGAGGCGTCCAGCTCGTCCTCGATCAGCCCGATCTCGGCGTCCGCCTCGATGATGTCGCCGCGGTTGAACCCTTGGTGCACCCCGATCAGGTCGGGCGAGGGCGCCACGCGGGTGTCCTCCTCGGTGAGCGGGCCGTAGATGCGCGCCAGCACGGCGCCGACCACACCGGCGAAGGCGACGATCATGACCACCCGCCAGCCGTTGCTCTCGGTGATCGATGCGACCGGCACGGCCACGGCGATCACCGTCGCCACCGCTCCGCCGAGCATCAGCGGCACCCGCTGGGACGGATGCGGGCCTTCGAACAGCAGCGGGGTGAGCGGCGTCACCGCAAACGCCCAAACGACGACCCCGGCGGTGAACTGCCAGCCCGAGACGACGCCGCCGGCCGCCAGCGTCCAGATGGCGACGACGCCGAGCACGCCGAGGATCAGCGCCTCGGTGCGCTCGCCGACCGCGCGAAACCCCACGCCGACCCGGCTCATCGCGCCGCTGGGGTTCTGGCCCAGGCTGATGCCCATCAGGCCGGGGGCAAACGTGGTGAGCTTGGCGATCGAGATGCTGATGGCGGAGAAGTAGCCGACCGCGTTGCCCTTGAAGATCGGCCCGAGGATCGACTGGAAGCCACCGAGCAACATGCCCCCGAAGAAGGCGCCACCGATCAACCCGACGCCACCGACGACGGCGAGCATCGTGACCGCCAAGCTGTTCTCGAAGGAGAACTGGTCGACCCGGGCGGTGCCCGAGAGCAGGGCGCCCCCCAGGCCGGCGATGCCCGCCGACAGCGCAAAGACACTCAGGTTGGTCTTGGTCAGGTTGAGGCCGAGGGTGGCGCAGGCGGCCGGCGAGTCCTTCATCGCCATCAGGCGCCGACCGAAGCTGGATCGGCGCACCGCGACGACGAGGATGCCGACCAGGGTGAAGACCACCGCCGACACGATCATGCGAGCGGTGGCGGTGCTCCACGAATCCCTCAGCGCAGGCACCGACAGGTTGCCCTGGGGCATCACCTTCTGCTGGGACAGCACGAGCTTGGACAACATCAGGGCAAAGGACGCGGTCAGCAGCGCCAGGTAGATGCCGGAAAGCCGCAGGGCGGGCAGCGACACCAGAGCGCCGACCACCGCAGTGACCGCAACGGCGGCGACGACGCCCAGGATCGGATTGTTGACGCCGACATTGCCCATGACGACGGCGCCGATGCCGGCGAAGCTCATCTGGGCAAGCGAGATCTGGCCGGAATAGCCGGCGAGCGGCACCAGCGACAGGGTGACCAGCGCCAGGGCGTAGCCGCCGGCCAGCGAGAGCTGAAACGTGTCGGGCACGATGACGGTCAACATGACCGTGGCCAACGGGAAGAGCACCGCGCCGATCACGGTCACACGCCACGTCGGAATGCGAAACTGGTCGCGGGTGGTCGACAGGCTGTGGCTGCGCTGACGATCGGGCCGGATGAACAACATGACGATGAACAGCACGATCGCCGGCATGGCGGTCTGAAGGTTGGCCAGCGTCCAGCCGGTGGTCCGCTCGAAGCTGGACATCGCCTGCTCGATCACGTTGGAGTCGCCCGCCTTGACGAAGCTTGAGACGTAGCTCTGGGCCAGGCCCAGGACGATGGCGCCGAGGAAGGTGAGCGGCACCGACTTGAGGCGGCCCATCACCGGTGCGGCGTAGGCGTTGAACACCAGCAGCGTGAGGGTGACCGCCTCCAGCGTGCTGATCGGGGCGCCGAGCACCCCGGCGAGCGCGGCCAGGCCGGCGCCGAGGCCCCATGATGCCATCGACGTCAGCCCTGGACGGGCACCGTTCAGCTTGGCGAGCGAGCGGTCGTCGACCACCGCCCGCATCGCGATGCCGGTTCGGGTGTTGTATAGGAACAGGCGCAACCCGATCGCCACCAGGATCGCAGCGACGAAGATGATGATGCGGTGGATGCTGACACCGACGCCGGCGATCGTCACCGGTGGCGTATCGGCGAAGAACTCGGGCACCGATCGCCCGACGGTCGGGTCCCAGATGATCGGCGCCAGGCCGATCAACGCCAGCAGCAGGCTGACCGTGACCACCATCTTGATCAGCTCGGAGGTGCCCTCCAGGCCGCGCATCAACCCCCGCTCGATGATCGAGCCAAAAATCGGGGCGACCACGCCGACCACCAGCAGCAGGGCCAGCCAGGTGGGCAGCCCCCAGGCCTCGGTGAACTGCCAGTAGGTGAACGCCGCCATCATGCCGAACGCCCCGTGGGCGAAGTTGAACACCCCCGAGGTGGTGTAGGTGACGACCAGCCCGGAGGCGGCGATCGCATACAGGGCGGCGGTCACCAGCCCGGCCACCGTGGCGGTGAGGAACTGATTCCACAGGTTGGGCGTCTGGGCCAGCAGCGACACGGTGTTCATCGCCGGGCGATCTCTCTCATCGGTCGGCTCACTCAGTCCACATCGATCTCGACGGTGGAGTTCTTCTCGGGGCAGTAGTAGCCGTCCTCGTTGGCATCCTTGCTGCCGACCTCGGGGAACTTCCGGGCGAACTTGTCGCCGTCGATCGTCATCACGATGACGCACTCCGACGGCGTGTTCTTACCCGGGTTGCCCGGCGAGTGGAGGCCACCGCCGGTCCACTCACCGATGTTCTCCACCTCCTTGCGGACGCACTCGCGGCTGATGATGTGGTCGTCGGACTCGGCGCAGGCGGTGGCCGCCTCGGTGAAGAGCAACCACGACGACATCGACTGGATGCCCAGCGCAGCGGTCTTCGCCTTGGGGTCCACCTCCTTGCGGGCGTCCATCAGCTCCTCGAACTTCTGGATCGCCGGGTAGTCGTCGGCCTCCTCGAACGGCGGGTGGGGAATTCGGATCAGCACGTCTCCCAGCGGGTTCGAGCCCTTTTCGAGGAGCACCGGGTCGTACTGGTTGGCCTCGGCGAACATCGGGATGTCCACCCCGTCCTCCTTCAGCGAGCTGAGGAACAGCCCCGAGTTGCCCGGCTCACCGATGAAGCTGGTCATCGTGGCACCCGAGCCCTTGACGCTCTGGGAGGTGAGCTTGAAGTCCTGGCCCTGCACGGCGTAGGCCACCTCGTCGCCGACCTTAAACGGCTTGCCGAGCTTCTCGAGCACCGCCACGGTCTGATCCTTGACGAACCGGATCGAGTCCAGGTCGCCGTAGGCGATGGAAATGTCCCCGGATTCCTTCGGGTAGGCCTTCGCCAGGTAGCTGAACAGCGAGGCGGGCCGGACATTCGCCGGGTTGGGGACCGCGGCGATGTACGTATCGGTGGCGTCGGCCTTGGCCTTGGTGACCGTGAAGCCGGGCATGTCCAGCTGGCCGCACTCCTTCAGGCTGGGCGAGCCCTCGACCTGCAGGTCGTCGAAGGTGGAGCCGCCGCCGACCATGGCGAACACGTCGTCGCAGGCGGCGGGGATGAACTGCTTCACCTCGAAGAGCTTGCCGTCCAGGTCGACGGTCTCGATCTGCAGGCCGGCGATTCCGCCCTGGGCGTTGCACCAATCCACATAGGCGTTGGAGGCGTCCCACAGCTCGCGCAGCAGGCCCGGCCGCACGTCGGCACCCCGGTCGTTGGCGACGCCGATGTACAGCTTGTCGGTGCCCTGCCCGGCCTCGGACTCCTCGACCTTGCCCTCGCCCGGCCCACACGGGGACTCGATCGAGCCGAAGTTGGCGTCCTCGGCATTGGCACCGCCCGAGCCGCCCCCATCGGCGCTCTGGCCAGCAGCGTCAGTGCCACCTGCGACCTCGGGCATCGACGAACCCTTGGCACCGCAGCTGACGGCGACGAGCAGCAGCGAGACCATCGCCAGCAGCAACGTCGAACGCGCCGTTCGGTTCGACTTCGATGCTCGGCTCATATGCCCTCCTCGTACGAACAGCGCCGGTGACCTCCGACACAGACAGTGCAGCAGCACCGAACGCCGCGCGCAAGATTCCACGCTGAGCGGTCATCGGCCTGTGCCGATGACGCCCCTGGAATTGCCAGCAGCCCCCGGTGACAACCGACATGATGACACGTGACCACCCTGCTCCGGATCATCCGCACCTCGACCCGGGCGGGATCGTTGACGGTGACTGTGCCAGAATCTGACGAGGCGTCAGATTTTCGATCTCGGAGGAACGGCTGATGGCAGACCTGGTGATTCGAGGAGCGCTCATCGTCGACGGAACGGGCGACGAGCCCCGGACGGCCGACGTTGCGGTGACCGACGGGCGCATCAGCGCCATCGGTGAGGTCGGCGAAGCCGGTGACCGCGAGGTGGACGGCACCGGGCTGATGCTGGCCCCGGGGTTCATCGATCCCCACACCCATTACGACGCCCAACTGCACTGGGATCCCACCGCCTCGCCGTCCAACCTGCACGGCGTGACCACGATCGTCGGCGGCAACTGCGGCTTCACCCTTGCCCCGCTGCAGCCCGGCGACGGCGATTATGTGGCTCGCATGATGGCCAAGGTGGAGGGCATGCCCCTCGAGGCCCTCGAGCTGGGCCTCGACTGGGGATGGGAGAGCTTCGGCGATTTCCTCGACCGCCTCGACGGTGCCATGGCGATCAACGCCGGGTTTCTGGTCGGCCACTCGGCGCTGCGCCGGTACGTCGTCGGCGCCGATGGCCAGCGCGAGGCCACAGCCGAGGAGATCGAGGCGATGGCCCAGCTGCTGCGCAGCTCGATCGAGGCCGGCGGGATGGGCTTCTCCACGTCGCTGTCCTTCACCCACTCCGACGGCGACGGCGTGCCGGTGACGTCGCGCTTCGCCAACCGCGACGAGGTGCTCACGCTGACCGCCGTCGTCTCGGAGTACGAGGGCACCTCGCTCGAGTTCGTCATGGACGGCTGTCTCAACGGCTACACCGAGGAGGAGGAGGACTACATCCTCGAGATGGCCCGGGTGGGCAAGCGGCCCCTCAACTGGAACGTGCTCACCGTCGACTCCCGCAAGCCCGACGAGTACCTCCACCAGCTGGAGGTCGGCGCTCGCGCCGCCGAGGAGGGCCATGCCGTCGTCGCACTCACCATGCCCACCCTGCCCGGCATGACCCAGAGCTTTGGCACCCACTGCGGCCTGTGGCTGTTGCCGGGCTGGAAGCACATCATGGGCCTGCCCCTCGATCAGAAGAAGGAGTACCTGGCCCAGAGCGGGGTTCGCCACCTGCTCGCCGAGCTGGCCGCCTCCGAGACCGGGGCGCTGTCCCGGCTGACCACCTTCGCCCGCTTCGAGATCGGCGACACCTTCTCGGAGGCCAACGAGGGCCTGAAGGGCCGTGTGGTCGAGGACATCGCCGCCGAACGGGGCCAGGATCCCTTCGACACGCTGGTCGACATCGTTCTCGAGGACGACTTCCAGACGATCCTGTGGCCGCTGCCCACCGACGACGACGACGCCTCCTGGGAGCTGCGCCGCCAGGTGTGGGACGGCGACGGCGCCATGCTGGGCGGCTCGGACGCCGGGGCCCACCTCGACCGCATGCTCGGCTCCAATTACCCGACCAAGTTCCTGGGCGACACGTTGCGCGGCAAGCGCCTGGTCAGCGTGGAACGGGCGGTGCAGATGATGACCCAGGTGCCCGCCCGCCTGTTCGGGCTGACCGACCGGGGCACGATCGAGGTGGGCAACCACGCCGACCTGGTGCTGTTCGACCCGGCCACGGTCGATTCGGGCCCGATCACGATGCGTTCGGACCTGCCCGGCGATACCGAGCGGCTCTTCGCCGACGCTGAGGGGATCGTCGAGGTCTGGGTCAACGGCGAGTCGACCGTCGTCGACAACGCCGACACCGGGGCGCGCAGCGGCACCCTGCTGCGCGCCGGCGCCGACACGCACACCTCGCCGTTGGTGTGACGGCCACCCCACGTCTGCATCCGGTCGGACGCGCCGCACGGGTGCTCATCGGCCTGCTCGCCCGTCGGGGCGACGAGATCGTCCGCGACGGCCGCCGCCTCGCCCCCGAGATGCGGGCGGTGCTGGCCGTGGCCAAGCGGGTGGCCCCCACCAACGATCGGGACATCGCCCGGGCGCGAATCGACATCCGCCGCTCGGTGATGGTTGGCCCGCCCGTGCCACCCGGCGTGCACACCTGGGAGCGGGACATCCCGGGCCCCGCCGGCGACGTGCGGGTGCGATTCTATCGTGACGCCGACACCGAGCCCGGCGCACCGGCCATCTGCTTCTTTCACGGCGGTGGCTGGGTGGTCGGCGACCTCGACAGCCACGATCCACCCTGCCGGGTGCTGGCGCAGCGGACCGGCGCCGTCGTGATGGCGGTCGACTACCGGCTGGCCCCCGAGGCCCCCTACCCCGCCGCTGTCGAGGACTGCGTGGCCGCCTACGCCTGGTTGACGAAGCATGTGGGAGAGCTGGGCGTGGACGCCGACCGGCTGGCGGTCATGGGCGACTCGGCCGGCGGCAACCTGGCGGCGCTGGTGGCGTTGGCCGCCCGCGACCAGGGCCTGCGGGCACCGGCACTGCAGGTGCTCATCTATCCCGGCTGCGACTTCACCATGGGCCAGCCGTCGATCGACACCTTTTCCGAGGGGTTCATGCTCACCAGCGAGTCGATCCGCTGGTTCCGCAACCTCTACCTGCCCGACTCCGGCGCCTGGCGCGACCCGGCGGTCTCCCCCCTGTTTGCCGACCCGACCGGCGCCGCCCCCGCCCTCGTGTTCACCGCCGGGTTCGACCCGCTGCGCGACGAGGGCCGCGCCTACGCCGCCCTGATGGCGCAGGCCGGCGTGCCCGTCGTCGACCGGTGCTTCGACGACCTCATCCACGGCTTTTACAACATCGGTATCACCCGGGCCACGCTGATGGCCGCCGATGAGGTCAACCGCACCATCGCCGCCGCCCTGGCCGGCAGCCACCCGAGCCTGCAGAGCTGACGACAACTCCCAGCCGGTGGGCAAGACTGGATCGATGCGCTCCACCTCACGTCTGCACCCCGTCGCATCGATCGCCCGCTCGCTGCTCGGCGCCATCTCCGGGCGCAGCGACGAGATCGTCCGAGACGGCCGGCGCCTCGACCCCGAGGTGCAGGCGATGCTGAAGCTGTCCGACCGGGTTTCCCCGCTGGACAACCGCGACGTCGAATCCGCGCGGGCCGACATGGTCCGGGCGGCGATCCTCGGGCCGCGAGGACCGAAGAGCGTGCACTCCTGGGAGCGTGACCTGCCCGGTCCGGCGGGACCGCTGCGGGTGCGGTTCTACCGCGACGCCAACCTCGAGCCGAGCCCACCGGCGATCTGTTTCTTCCACGGCGGCGGGTGGGTGATCGGCGACCTCGACACCCATGACGGACCCTGCCGGGTGCTCGCCGCCCGCTCGGGCGCCGTCGTCATGTCGGTCGACTACCGCCTGGCCCCAGAGGCCCCCTACCCCGCCGCCGTCGAGGACTGCCTGGCCGCCTACGCATGGCTGTCCGAGCACGCGGTCGAACTGGGTGTCGACGCCGGAGCGATCGCCCTGATGGGCGACTCGGCGGGCGGCAACCTGGCGGCGCTGGTCGCCCTCGCCGCCCGCGACCAGGGCCTGCGGGCGCCGGCGCTGCAGGCGCTCATCTACCCGGCCACCGACTTCACGATGTCGCTGAACTCGATCGACACGTTCGCCGACGGGTTCCTCCTGACCAGGGAGTCCATGGAGTGGTTTCGGGGGACCTACCTGGCCGATTCCGGGCGCTGGCGGGATCCGGCCGCCTCGCCGCTGTACGCCGACCTGGCGGGGGTGGCGCCGGCGTTGGTGTTCACCGCCGGGTTCGATCCGCTGCGCGACGAGGGCCAGGCCTACGCCGCCCGTCTCGCCGACGCCGGGGTGCCGGTCATGTCGCGGTGCTTCGACGAGCTGATCCACGGCTTCTACAACGTGGCGATCACCCGGGCGAGCGTCGCCGCCTACGAGGAGGTCGACGACGCCGTCGGCCATGTGCTGCACCATGGCCTGGCTGTTTCGCCACGGTGAGCCAACCGCCACAGTGAACCAACCGCCTCAGGGCGCCAGCGCGTCGTCCGGTCGCCCGGCGTCGACATGGTGGGCGTCGTCGACCGTTGCGTCCCCCGATGGCGACTGAATCGCCGGCTCGGCGGGAACTTGCGGGCCGTTGCGGCGCCGTTCCCAACGCAGCGAGGCCGATGGCCCCAGCACGCTGAACAGCGCCAGCAGCAGGGCGGCCACGCCGATCGGCACGATCGCATCGCCCCGACCCGTGAACACCGGGATGAGCACAAAACCGGACAGCAAGGCGGTCCATCCCCACAGGATGAACACGGCCCGGCGGTGCCCATGGCCCAGGTCGACCAGGCGGTGATGGAGGTGCTTGCGGTCGGCGACCGACACCCCGCTCCGGCCCACGGTCCGGCGCACGATCGAGAACACGGTGTCGATGATCGGCACGCCGAGGATGAACAGCGGCACGAGCAACGGGGCGAAGAAGAACCAGGCCTGGCCGGAGAACGGGTCGTCGGAGTTGCCGCCGACCGAGATCGTGGCCGTGGCCATCGCCGCACCGAGGAACAGCGCCCCGCCGTCACCCATGATGATCCTGGCCGGATGCACGTTGTAGGGCAGAAACCCAAGGCACACACCGAGCACGATCACGGCGATCAGCGGGCCGACGTTGCCCGGGTCGAGCACGCCGTTGCGTGACAGTGCGAACGAATAGGCGAGGAACGCCGCAGCGGCGATGGCGGTGATGCCGGCGGCCAGCCCGTCCAGCCCGTCGATCAGGTTGATCGCGTTGGCCATGCCGACGACCCAGACGACGGTCAGCAGCGCGGACAGGTCAGGCGACAGCACCAGCAGATCGAAAAACGGCACCCGGAAGAACAGCAGGCTCAGGCCCGACAGCGACAGCACCGACCCGGCCAGCACCAGCCCGGCCACCTTGGCGGGCGCCGACAGCGTGCGGACGTCGTCGGTCAGCCCGGTGGCGAAGGCGACGGCGCAGCACAGTGCGGCACCGGCCATCTCGGTGCCCGACAGCGTCGACTCGAAGCGGCCGAGCAGCGTGGACACGCCGAGCGCCACCGCAAAACCGATGAACATCGCCAGCCCGCCGAGGGCCGGCATCGGGGCGGTGTGCACCGTCCGCTCGTTGGGCTCGTACACCAGCCCCACCCGCAGGCAGAACCGTCGCACGAGGGGCACGGTGGCGGCGGTCACCCCGAAGGCGACCGCCAGCACGACCAGGTAGGCGAGCACTCAGCTCACCCCGACGCGTCTCACCCGGGGACCCAGCGTCACCCAATAAGGCCCGGGTACACGGGAAAGCGGGCACACAGCGCGGCGGTGCGTTCGGCAACCTCGGCCTGGACGGCCTCGTCCTCGGGCGCCGACAGCACGGCGGCGATCAGCTCGGCGATCTCGGGCATCTCGTCGGTGCCCATCCCCTGGGTGGTGACCGCCGGGGTGCCGATGCGCACGCCGCTGGTGACGAACGGCGAACGGGGGTCGTCGGGCACGGTGTTCTTGTTCAGCGTGATGCCCGCCGCGTCGAGCGACGCCTGGGCCACCTTGCCGGTCAGCTCGGCGTCGAAGGGGCGCAGGTCGACCAGCAACAGGTGGTTGTCGGTGCCGCCCGACACCAGGCGGAAGCTCTGCTTGGCCAGCGCCTCGGCCAGCGCCTCGGCGTTGGCGACGATGGCGGCGCCATAGTCGGCGAAGGTGGGGTCGGCCGCCTCGCGGAAGGCTACCGCCTTGGCGGCGATCACGTGCTCGAGCGGCCCACCCTGAAGGCCGGGGAAGATCGCCTTGTCGATCGCCTTGGCGTACTCCTCGCGGCACAGGATGGTGCCGCCTCGGGGCCCCCGCAGCGTCTTGTGGGTGGTGAAGGTGACGATGTCGGCCACCGGGACCGGGTTGGGATGGACGCCCGCAGCGATCAGCCCGGCGATGTGGGCAGCGTCAAACATGAACAGCGCCCCGACCTCGTCGGCGATGTCGCGGAAGATCTGAGGATCGATCTGCCGGGGGTAGGCGGTGGCGCCGGCGACGATCATCTTGGGCCGGTGCTCGAGGGCAAGGTCGCGAACCGCGTCGTAGTCGATGCGCTCGTCGGAGGGCGTCAACCCGTACCCGACGAAGTTGTAGAACAACCCGGAGATGTTGACCGGGCTGCCGTGGGTGAGGTGGCCGCCGTGGTCCAGGCTCATGCCCAGCACGGTGTCCCCCGCCTGGAGCATCGCCAGGTACACCGCCACGTTGGCGTTGGCACCCGAGTGGGGCTGCACGTTGGCGTGCTCGGCGCCGAAGAGCGCGCACACCCGGTCGCGAGCCAGGTCCTCGATGTCGTCGACGATCGCGTTACCGCCGTAATAGCGCTTCTTCGGGTAACCCTCGGAGTACTTGTTGGTCAGCACCGTGCCGGTGGCCGCCATCACAGCCGGCGACGCAAAGTTCTCCGATGCGATCAGCTGCAGGCCGGTCTGCTGGCGATCGAGCTCGGCGGCCAGCAGCTGCTCGATCTCGGTATCTGGGCTTGAGGGCCATCCCACGTCGTGGTGCTCCTTGTTTGAAATGTACGAATGGTTCGAAACTGGGCGCGGCGTCAGCCGGGCAGCTCGTCGAGCTTGGCCACCCGGGCGCTGTGTCGTCCGCCCTGAAACTCGGCGGTCAGAAACGCCTCCAGGGCCTCGACGGCCACCTGGTGACCGACCAGGCGGGAGCCGATGCAGAACACGTTGGCGTCGTTGTGCTCACGGGCCAGACGGGCCGAGGTGACGTCGTGCACCGTGGCCGCACGAACGCCGGCGACCTTGTTGGCCGCGATGGCGATGCCGATGCCCGAGCCGCACACGCCGACGCCCAGTTCGGATTGCCCGGACGTGACGGCCCTGCCGATCGCCGCCCCGAAGTCCGGGTAGTCGCAACGCTCCTCGGAGTGGGTCCCGACGTCGTTCACCTCGTGGCCGAGGCCACGCAGCAGCTCGGCGAGGCCTTGCTTCAGTTCGAACCCGGCGTGATCGGCGCCAACGGCAATACGCATGGCTGCATCGTACGGGCACAACCGGGCCTGGGGCGAGCGCAGCAGCACGGGCGGTGACCACCCCGGTTGTGCCCGGCGGCGGCGCTGCGACACGCTACGGCGATGGCAGCGTTCCCCGTCCCGCCCGGGATCGACCCCCACACCCCGGTGCTCGTCGGCGTCGGCCAGCACGTGCAACGCACCGACGAGGGCGCGCCGGAGCTGTCGCCGGTGCAGCTGATGACCGAGTCGCTGCGCACCGCGCTGGCGGACACCGGCGCCGATTCACCGGGCTCGCTGGGCGCTTCGATCGCGTGGCTGGCCGCCGTGCCCGCCCTCACCTGGCGGTACGCCGATGCCGCCCGGCCGGTCGCCGATGCCCTCGGCGCCCGCTCGGCGACCACCGCCACCTGCGCGATGGGGGGCCACTCCCCCAACTATCTGCTCGGCGCCGCCGCCCGCGCAATCGCAGCCGGGCACCTCGACCTGGCTGCCGTCACCGGGGGTGAGGCCGGCCAGGCCCGCGTGGAGCATCGGCGGGCGGGTGTTCAACCCGACTGGGGCACCCAGCCGGGCGACCTGGCGCCCGACGAGGTCGTCGGCCCGGTCGAGATGGAGATGGCCCACCCGGCCGAAGTGGCCCACGCCCTGTACCTGCCCACCCAGATGTACCCACTGTTCGAGACCGCGCTGCGCGCCGCCGCCGGCCGCAGCATCGCCGACCACCAGGCTCACATCGGGCGGCTCTGGGCCGGTTACGCCGCCGTGGCGGCCGGCAACCCCAACGCCTGGGATCGCACCGCCTACAGCCCGGCCGAGATCGTCACCCCCGGCCCGGGCAACCGCTGGGTGGGGTGGCCCTATACCAAGCACCTCGTCTCCAACTCACAGGTCGACATGGGCGCCTCGGTCGTCGTCGCCTCCGCGGCGGCGGCCGCCGCCGCCGGGATCCCCACCGACCGTTGGGTGTTCATCCACGCCGGAACCGACGCCGTCGATCGGCTGGCCTCCGAGCGCTCCTCGTTCACCGGCTCACCCGCCATGAGGATCGCCGGGGGCAGGGCCCTCGACCTGGCCGGCGTGTCGGTCGACGAACTCGACTTCGTCGACCTGTACTCCTGTTTTCCGTCGGCGGTGCAGCTGGCCGCCGCCGAGCTGGGCATCGCCACCGACCGCTCGCTGACCACCTGGGGCGGTCTGTGCTTCGCCGGTGGGCCGTGGAACAACCCGGTGACCCACGCGCTGGCAGCGACGGTCGACGCCCTCCGGGAACACGGCAGGGGCACGGCGCTGGTAAGCGCCAACGGTGGCATCGTCCACAAGCACAGCTTCTGCGTGCTCGGATCCGAGCCTCCGCCACACGGCTTTCGCTGGGAGTCACCCCAGGCCGAGGTCGACGCTGCCGACATCGCCGTCCCGGTGGAGTTGACGCCGGGCGGAACGGCGACGATCGAGGCCTACACCGTGATGCACGACCGCACGAACCGGCCCGAGCGGGCCCACGCCGCCGTTCGCCTCAACGACGGGGCGAGGGCCTGGGCGCTCAGCGACGATGCCGACACGATGGCCGAGCTGATCGCCGCCGAGGGGGTCGGCCGCATCGTCCACGTCGATGATGGGCGGCTGCGCCTCGCCTCCTGAGCGGGGCGCGTCAGAGGATCTCGAACGAGTCGAGGAAGTCGGCATGGGCGTCGGCGTCGTCGACCTCGCCGACGGCGATCGCCTGGTACAACACCTGGCCGTCGACGACAAAGATGGCTTCCCCACGCCCCTCGGCCCCGCCCTGGGTGATCGAGAAGTCGAAGCGGCGGCCCGGCCGGCCGTCGACCTCGATGTCCTCGCTCTCGCCGAGTTCGGCGCCCTGCACGTTGGCGACCGCACCGTCGACCGCACCGTCGAGTACCTGATCGGCGTCGTCGTTCACCGGCGCGTCAGCGGGGTAGGTGATCGCTGCAGCGGTGTACTCGCTGGTTGCAGCGGAGGCGACCTGCAGCGGCACCTCGATCGTCTGACCGCCCGGAAGCTGAACGGGGGTGGGCTGGGCGGTCGGCTCGGAGGGGAACGTCACTGCGTAGTCGCCGTCGGGCGAGGTGAACTCGAATCCGTCGACACCCGAGGCCCTGGTGGTCGATTCGGTGTTGTCGGTATCGGCCTTCTCGTCGGAGTCGTTGCCGCACGACGCACCCAGCAGAGCGACGACCGCCACCAGCGAGGCCCCCGCTGCCATGCGACGGGAGCGGGACCGGGTTGGGCGATCGTTGTCAGGGGTGCGCTGGAACATGTGTCCTCCGTGTGGGTGGGGTGTCGGGGGCTCGTACCCGCTGGGACACGCCCGAAACCTTGATGCAGCGCTCAGGCGGCTCCGGCCAGCTTGGAGTTGAGGCTGCCCTCGTCGCCGAAAAGCTCGATGCGCCACCGTTCGACCAACTTGTCGGTGTCACGGTCGTTCGGGTGGAACCCGCGCCGGTCGTACTCCCGCAGTTGGCTCCACAGCGCCCGGTTGAGGATGGGCGAGGACCTCACACGCTTCCAACTGGCCCGCAGCTCACCGGGCCGGTAGGTGCGTTTGTCGCCCGCCACCGAGCCGAGCACGGCGAGCCCCATGAACAGAACGAAGCTGAACCTGGCGGCCTTCATCGTCCAGATGCGCATGCGTTCGGTGCCGCCGACCGCCCGATAGACGTCGAAGGCCACCGCCTTGTGCTCGGACTCCTCCAACGCATGCCATTCGAACAGCTCGCGCACCACCGGGTGACCCATCTGTTGGCGGGTCTCCTCACAGGTCAACACATGCTCGGCGAGCGTTGCGGTGAAGTGCTCCAGCGCAGCGGTGCCCGCCAGGTTCGACTTGGCCGAGGCCACCTTGTAGCGGGTGGCGAGCCCGCGCTTGGTGATGCGGTCGAAGATCCGGGTCGGGTAGCCCAGCTCGGCCAGGCGTTCGTTGAACGCCCGGTGCTCGCGCCCGTGGATCGATTCCTGACCGATGAAGCCGGCCACCTGACGCTTGAGTTCGGGATCCTCCAGCTGGGAGCGGACGTCGCGCACCGAACGGACGAAGAAGTCCTCGCCCTCGGGAAACACCGACGACAGTGCGGCGATGAGGTGCCCCGAGATCAGGTCGCCGTCCTGGGCGAAGTAGCGGGGAACCTCCTGGAGTGCCTCGTCGAAGGAGACGCGCCGGGTGGGCACCCGCCGGGGTTCCGCGCTCGACCGGCCTGGTCCATGGGTGTTGGCTGCACGGGTGGAGGACATACCCCCATACTAGACAAATTTGAGGCTTTCGGTCAATCTCTCAACTAACGCCTCGTGGCGCTCTTACCCGTCGTCGGTGCGAAGACGCTCGGTCAGCGTCATCATCACGCGCTCCTCGGCCTTGGGCATCTCGGTCAGCAGCTGTCGAAACTGCCGGGAGTTGAACCGCAGCAAACGCATGTCGCTGGTGGCGACGACCGACGCCGTGCGAGGACGGTGATCGATCAGCGCCATCTCCCCCACCATGTCGCCGGCGGACAGCACGGCAACCTCCTCGTCGCGTACCCGCACCGACGCCGTCCCCTCGACGATCACGTAGCAGTCGACGCCGGTATCGCCCTGATCGATGACGACCGCACCCGACCCGACGGTGAGCTCGCCGGACAGGCTGGCCACCCTCGCCAGCTCGTCGGAGGTGAACCCTTCAAAGAACGCGACGCTCGACAGGTAGTCGGCGCTTTCGGCGGGCTTCTTCCAAAAACTCATGTTCCCCTCCCGGAATCAGCCTGGAGGCTAC
Organism: Candidatus Neomicrothrix sp.; assembly: GCF_035329545.1. NCBI lineage: Bacteria > Bacillati > Actinomycetota > Acidimicrobiia > Acidimicrobiales > Microthrixaceae > Candidatus Neomicrothrix > Candidatus Neomicrothrix sp. Next base: position 12,406 of record NZ_DAOLGP010000008.1, on the reverse strand, counting down.
TTCACGCTTCCCCGCCACAGGTCACCGATTGCCGCAGCACTGATCGGGCCGTTGCGCAGCACGCGCGGTCCGTCCGACCCGCTGCGCACGGCAACTCCGCTGCGCTCCGACCAGCCACCGGCCGCCGCCGGCACCTCGACCACCGTCGAGGCCGTGCCGTGAAGCGGCCCCCCGTCAACGACCAGCGACGCCTCGCTCAGCGCAGCCCACGCCTCGATCAGCGCCGACAGGGGCCCGAGGCGCACCAGCGGCTCCCCGCCGGCCGGGTTTGCCGACGTGACCGCCAGCGGGCCCACCGCCTCGGCCACACGGCGCACCAGCTCGTGATCCGGGCACCGGACACCGATCGTGCCCGAGGCGCTCACCACCGGCGCCGGAGCGCCGGTGGCTGCGGGCGCCACCAGGGTGAGCGGCCCGGGCCACAAGGCCGACGCCAGGCGGGTCAACGCCTCGCCGGGCCGGTCGAACAGCTCCAGCCCCTGGGCCGGGGAGGCGACGAGCACCGCCACCGGCTTGTCGGGGTCCCGCCCCTTGATGCGGGCCAGCGCCTCGACGCCGCCGATGCCGGAGGCGAGCACCGCCAGCCCGTACACCGTGTCGGTCGGGATCAGCACCGTTCCGCCGGCGACGAGCACCTCGGCGACGAGCGCCACCGCCGCCTCGAGATCGATATCGTCGCCACCCGACGGATCGGCGACCACGCTGATCACCCGGGCCGCCACGCTCATGTGGTCGACATCGCCCGGCGGGCGGCCAGGGTGCGGTCACGCCCGGCGAGATCGGGGTGGACGGCCACGTCGCCCAGGCCCACCTCCTGCGCCAGCGCGGCGGCCGCGACACCCTGGTCGTCGCCGATCTCGACGACGAGCGCGCCGCCCGGGCGCAGCCAGCGCGCCGCACCGGCGATGATCAACCGCAGGTCGTCCAACCCGTCCGTCCCGGCGCGCAGTGCCGCTGTCGGCTCCCAGTCCGCAACCGTCGGTGGCAGGGGCGCGTCGTCGGGCACGTAGGGCGGGTTGGACACGACCAGGTCGACCGAGCCCTCGAGCGTCGGATCGAGCGCCTCCCACCACGACCCCTCCGCCAGCCGCACCCGCTCGGCCCCCGCCCCCAGCCCGGCCAGGTTGGCCCGCGCCAGGGCCATGGCGTCGCTCGAGCGCTCGGTGGCGATCACCTGCACGCGCGACCGCTCAGCGACCAGCGACAGCGCAATCGCGCCGGTCCCCGTGCCCAGGTCGACGGCGAGCGGGGTGCGGCGTCCCGCGTCGATCGCACGGTCCAGCTCACCCAGCGCCACCTCGACCACCGCTTCGGTCTCCGGTCGGGGGATCAGCGCCCGGGCGTCGGTCGCCAGGTCGAGCTTGCGGAAGGCCCAACGCCCCAGCACGTACTGCAGCGGTTCGCCACCCACGCGGCGGGCAACCATCGCGTCCAGACGACCGACCTGACCGACCGTGACCGGACGGACCGCCTCCAGCGCCTGCTCGGCCGGATCGAGCCCGGTCGCCTCCTCGAGCAGCCACACCGCCTCGACCCGGGCGTTGTCAAGGCCGGCCGAGGTCAAGCGGGCCTGGGTCTCCGCCCGGAGCTCGGCAAGGGACATGGTCGGCCCCGCCGGCCCAGCGTCGGACGGCCCAGCGTTGGGCGGCTCGGTGTCGGTCACGTCTCGGAGGTGAGCAGGCGGGCCCGCTCCTCGGACAACAGGGGGTCGGACACCAAGTCGAGCTCACCGGCCAGCACCTTGTCGAGCGAGTACAGGGTGAGGCCGATGCGATGGTCGGTCACCCGGTTGTCCTTGTAGTTGTAGGTACGGATCTTCTCCGAGCGCCCGCCGCCGCCGCCCTGGGCCCGCTTGGCGCCGGCGGTCTCCGCGTCCTGTTCGGCCCGGCGCAGCGCCAACAGCCGGCTGCGCAACACCACCATGGCCCGCTCGCGGTTCTGGGTCTGGCTCTTCTCGTCCTGCATGGCGACGACCAGCCCGGTCGGCTCGTGGGTGATGCGCACCGCCGACTCGGTCTTGTTGACGTGCTGGCCGCCGGCGCCCGACGCCCGGTAGGTGTCCACCCGCAGCTCGGAGGGGTCGAGGTTGACCTCGACCGCGTCGGCCTCGACCAGCGCGGTGACCACCGCCGAGGAGGTGTGCACGCGGCCTTGGGCCTCGGTGACCGGTACCCGCTGCACCCGATGCGGTCCGGCCTCGAACTTCAGCCGGCTCCAGGCGTCCGGCCCGCTGATGCGCACCAGCGCGCCGGTCAGCCCGCCCAGGTCGGACGCGTCGGCGCTGATCACCTCGAAGCGCCAGCCGTGAGCGGCCGCCCACGTTCGGTACATGTCGAGCAGCTCCCGTGCGAACAGGTTGGCCTCCTCGCCCCCCTCGGCACCGCGCACCTCGAGCAGCACCGGCCGGCCGGCGTCGGGATCCTTGGGCATCAGCTGTGCCCGCAGGTCCTCCTCCGCCACCGTCACCGCCGCCTCGGCGTCCCGGGCCATCTCGGCCAGCTCCGGGTCGCCGCCGCCCTCGGCAATCAGCTCCCTCGCAGCGGCCAGCTCACCCTCGGCCTCCCGCCAGGCGTCGATCGAGGCGACGATGGGCTCCAGCTCGGAGTGGCGCTTGGCCAGCGAGATCTGGCGCTCCCGATCGTCGTACACCGCCGGATCGGCCAGGCGCATGCCCACGTCGCCGTACTCGCGCGTCAGGGCATCGAGGCGGGCGCTGCTGAGCTGTGACACCCGAACAGGTTACCGGTGCCCGGCGACGGGCTCCCACGGCGGCACGACCGCCACGATCTCGGGTTCGGTGAGCGCCAGCGCCGCCACCCGGCGCGTGCTGGGCACGATGTCGTTCGGTGGCAGGGCCAGCACCAGACGCGCCGACGCGTCGGTCTGGGCGGCCAGCTCGAGCGCTGCGGGCACCAGGTCGGTGTCGACACCGGTCGAGCACACGACGATCAACGCCCGGCCGTCGACGTCGTTCCCGACGGCCGCCGCCGGGGCCGACGCCCTCAGGCCGCGGCGCACCCACAGGCCGGGAAGGGCCGCCAGCTCGGCTGCGCCGATCACACCGGGATCGGCGATCAGGGACGTGCGAAGCCAGCGTTCGCGAGCCAGCCGGGCCATCGGGTGGGTGGCGTTGGCGTGGGCAGTGTTGCCCATCGTGCGGGCCAACCGCACCAGGTCGGCCGCCCGCTCCAGGGCGTCGCGACGGGACAGGTCGGACTGGGCGACCGCGGAGAGCTCCTGGTCGAAGCGGCCAACGCCGATCGCCAGGCTGGGCACGCCGTCGGTCACGGTGATGCGGGCCACCTCGAGCCCGGCCACCTCGCCGAGGATCATGCCCGGCTCGGCACAGGGCTCCAGCCCCACGTCGCGCAACAGTTCGACAAGCTCGTCGGCCTCGACCCCGGGCGCGGCGGGGACGTCCGGCGCCGGTGCGGCGGTCACCTCGACGACATCGGTGCCCTCGACGACCCACACCCGCACGTCGGGTCGAAACAGCCCACCGATCCGCGCCAGTTGGGCCCCGATGGTGCGGGCGTCGCCCCCGTCCAGACCGAAGCGGTCGTCGGCCGCGGGGGACGACCCGGCGAGACCCGGATCGTGGTCGACCGGGTGTTCGTCGACCGGCACGGTCGGGTCGAGCACCAGGTCCACACGGGCCAATGCCTGGGCGTTGTCAGCGCCGTCGAAGCGCTTGGCCGCCCAGGACAACGCAGGGCCCAGGCTGCGGCGGCTGGGCCGGCCGATCAGCACGGCTACCCGATCAGCGCTCGCCAGGGCCGCGCCGTCGGCCAGGCCCTCGCCTTGGTCGACGTCGACCGTCAGGCCGAGGTGTGCCCCGGCAATGGCCCGCAGCTTGGCGGCGCGCAGTGCGCCCAGGCGGTCGCCCGACACCTGCCCGGAGGAGGTGCCTACGACTTGGAGTCCTCGGCACCGGCTGCATCGCCGGAGCGGGCGCGGCGGCCGTAGCGACGCTCGAAGCGCTCGACGCGACCGGCGGTGTCGACGATCTTCATCTGGCCGGTGAAGAAGGGATGGGAGTACGAGGAGATCTCCACCTTCGCCAACGGGTAGTCCTTCCCGTCGGAGAACGTCACCGTCTCGGTGGTCGCAATCGTCGACTGGGTGATCCAACGCTCGCCCGAGGAGTTGTCGTGGAACACGACCTGGCGGTACTCGGGGTGAATGTCTGGGCGCATAGCGATGTCCTGAAGGGTTGAAGGGTGCTGTGGGTGGAGAAACCTGTGGGCGGGCAAACGATCGCCCGGAAGCCCAACAGCGCTCAGCGACGCTAGCGGGCCGGGCCGCCCTTTGCGACTCAGCGGCCGGTGCGCCCGCTCATCGGGGCACCGCTGCGAGCAGCGCCGCGTTGTCGGGGGTGGCCTCGATCGCCTCGACCAGCCACTCCAGCCCGGCGAGCGGCGAACCGCTCTCGTTGAGCGCGGTCAGGTGACGGCGAAGGGCCCGCACCTGCTCGGCGGTCGACTCCTCGACCAGCTCCGCCAGGTGGCGGGTGGCGGTCTCCTCCACCTCGAGGGCGGGGAAGACCTGCCAGTCGGCGGCCCGCCGGTTAAGGTGGACCTCCATGTTGGCGGTGCCGGCGAACTCGGCCCACACCAGGTCGTCGGCGGCGGTCGCCGCGTCCGAACGGAGGGTGGCCAGGATGGTCAGCGAGCCCGGCTCGTTCAGGCTGCGGGCCGCACCGAGAAAACGCTTGGGGGGAAAGAGGGCGGCCGAGTCGATGCCGCCGGGCAGCGTGCGCCCGCTGGGTTGGCCGACCGCCGAGTAGGCCCGCACCAGGCGCGTGATCCCGTCGAGCAGGATCACGACGTCGTTACCCAGCTCGACGAGCCGCTTGGCCCGCTCGAGCGTCAGCTCCACCACGTGGGTGTGCTCCTCGGGCGGTCGCTCGAAGCTGGAGGCGATCACCTCGCCCCGGGTCAGCTCGCCGAGACCGGTGATCTCCTCGGGCCGCTCGTCGATGAGCAGCATCATCACGTGGGCGTCGGGGGTGGCCGCTTCGATCGCCCGCGCCAGGCTGGCCAGCACGGTGGTTGCCCCCGAACGGGGCGGTGCCACGATCAGTCCCCGCTGCCCCAGGCCGATCGGGGCCAGCAGATCGATCGCCCGCGCGGTGGCGTCGTCGGAGTCGTCGCCCAACGTGAGGTCCACCCGCTGGTGGGGGTACACCGGGGTGAGGTCGTCAAAGCGCGGCCGCTGACGGGCCTGCTCCGGGTCGAGGTCCATCACCTTGTCGACCCGCAACAACGCCGGGTTTTTCTCTCGCCCGCCGGCCGGACGGTAGGCGCCGGTGACGTGGTCGCCCTTGCGAAGGCCGTTCTGGCGGACCATCTTGGCCGAGATGTAGACGTCCTCCCGGGAGGGCAGGTAGCCCTTGACCCGCAGAAAGCCGTAGCCCTCGTCGCGCAGGTCGAGGAACCCGGCCACCTCGACCGGCTCACCCTCCCACTGGGCGTCGTCCTCGTCGCGGTTGCGGCCACGCCGGCGCCCGCGACGGCGGCGGTTGCCGTCGTCGTCCTCGTCGTCCTCGGCCTGGGGTGCCCCGCCATCGGCCCGGTTACCGTTGACGTCGTCGGCGCCGTTCCCCTGCTCGACCCTGCCCTGACCGTCCCTGGGCTGGTCGTCCCTGCCCTGATCGACCTTGGGCTGCTCGACCTTGGGCTGCTCGCCCTTGGTCCGGCTGTCGCCGTTGGCCTGATCCTCGGCGTTGGGCCGACCACCGGCCGGTGCCCGGGCGCCCCGCCGCTGTGATGCGTTGCCGCCCGATCGGTCGTTGCCTCGTCCGCCGGCGGCCTGGCCCGCTTGGGAGCGGTCGTCCTCGTCGGCGCTCGCCTCGTCGCTGGAAGCTGCCGCCGTCGAAGCGGGTGCCTTCGACGGAGCGCCGTCGTCGGAGGCGTCGTCCTTCGTCGGGTCGGCCTCGACCGGTGGGGCCTCGTCGACACCGGCCAGCCGCAGGATCAGGTCGACGATGTCGGCCTTCTTGGCCCGAGCGGGCGGCTTGGTGCCGAGCGCCGTGGCGATCGTGACCAGCTGGGCGCGGTCCTTGCCTTCCAACTTGGAGCGTTCCAGGTCGATCGAATCGTCCGCCATGTGGGGGATCCTCTTCATCGGGCGTCGAGCCACTCAGGGCGATTCGACACAACGTTCGCCCTCGCCGGGCGTCGTTTTCGGGTGAATCTGGCCGATGATGGAAGCGGACGCCACGGTGAAGTCACCAGCCTCTTCCAAGGAAGCGGTCGTCGCTCATCTTCGGCTCGGTGCAACCATCGTAGCGAGCACCCCCACTGCGATCACAAGCCTGCCGACGGTTCAGGCGTCGTCGGGCTCCGGGGCCTGGTCATCCGCCTCGGGGTGCAGCGACACCCACGAGTTCTTGGGCTCCTCCGGGTCGAGGTAGACCCGGATCGGGCCGTCGTCGTCGCCCTCGCGGGCCTCCTGCACCACCGGCGGCCGAGTGCGCTCACGGCCGTAGACGATTTCCTCAAGGGCCATCCCGGCGTTGAGAAACGCCGCCGACACCGCACCCTTCCGGGCTCGGCTGGGCAGCGCCGGCGCCTCGTGGCTGTCGGCCTCGTCGTCGAAGGTCGGCATCCAGTCGTCGTCGAAGGGCTCATCATCGAGCGGGCCGTCCGCAAATGCCCCCTCGTCGAACGACCTGGCTCGCGACTCGTCGGTCGACAGGTCGGACAGGTCGTCCATCCCCCCGCCGGCGTGCTCCTCGGGGTCGCTCACGGCGCCACCGAAGCGGTCGCCGAGGCCCCGGCCGGATCGACGGGCTGCGGCTCGCGCTGCAGCAGCTCGGCCATGAGTCGATGGCCGGCGAGCACGGGCTCGTCGGCCACGCCGGGCTCGCTGTAGGTACCCCCGGCGCCGTCCTGGGCCGAGTCGACCAGCAGGTACGGCACCGGCTCGGTCGTGTGGGTCTTCAGCGCCACCGGCGTCGGATGGTCGGGCAACAGCAACATGCGCCACGGCCCGAGAGCGTCGAGACGCTCGACCAGGTCGGTGAGGATCCGACGGTCCCAGTTCTCGAGCGCCTCGACCTTGGCGGCGACATCGCCGGCGTGACCGGCCTCGTCGGTCGCCTCGACATGGATGACGAACAGGTCCTTGCCGGCCTCGAGCCCTGCCAGTGCCGCATCGCGCTTCGCCTCGTAGTCGGTGTCGTACCAGCCGGTGGCCCCCTCGACCTCGACGACCTCCATGCCCGACAGCACACCCAGGCCGCGCACGAGGTCGACGGCGGTCACCATGCCCGCCGAGACCCCCCACCGGCCGGCGAAGTCGTCGAGGGCGGGCTGGGTGCCCTGACCCCACAGCCACACATGGGTCGCAGCCAGTTCGGGAAACTCGGCCAGCACCTCGGCCGAGGTGTCCATGATTCGTCGAAGCTCGTCGGCTCCCGGACCGGTCGGCCACTGCAGCGCCTTACCGGACAGGTCGTGGGGCGGGATGCACTCGGCGTCCAACCAGTCGTCGGGGGCGACCATGATGTGGCGGTACTGCACGCCGGGCGTGAAGCCGAGGTGGCCATCGGTGTCGGGCACCGGCCCGCCGAGGCGCTCGTCGAGGGCGGCCATCGCCGCCGCCGCGATCTCGGAGTCTGGGTGACCGCCGGCGAAGTCGACCATCTCGGTGGCGTCGTCGTTCAACACGACCAGGTTGGCGCGGAACGCGATCTGTCCCTCGGGCAGCACCATGCCCAGCGCAGCGGCCTCGATCGGCGCGCGTCCGGTGTGAAACTGGCGTGGGTCGTAGCCCAACAGCGACATGTTGCCGACGTCGCTGCCCGGCGCCATGCCCTCGGGGATCACCGCCGCCTGCCCCACCGTTCCCCGGGCGGCGAGGCGGTCGAGGGTAGGGGTGTGCGCAGCCTCGAGCGGGGTCAGACCGCCCAGTTCGGGCACCGGGTGATCGCTACAGCCGTCGGGAACACACACCACGTACTTCATCTGTTCACACTCCCGCCACAGCTCGCGTCACGGCGCTGTCTCTCCAGTTCCATGTCACCGTTCACACTCCCGCCACAGCTCGCGTCACGGCGCTGTCTCGCCAGTTCCATGTCACCGTTCACACTCGCGTCGCGGTTCGATCCAACCAATCGCATCGGCCCATCATCGCCCATCGTCGGCGTGCGCACGCATCAGGTTCTGCACGTCGGCCAGATCGGCCGCCACCGCGTACGCGTGCTCGGGACGCTCCAGCAGGTCGGCAAGCGCCTCGGGCAACTCGGGGCGCACCCCGGTGGCCGCCTCGACCGCATCGGGAAACTTGGCCGGATGGGCGGTGGCCAGCGCGACGATCGGCACGCCGGGGACCCTGCGGGCCTCGGCCGCACGCAGACCGATGGCGCTGTGCGGTTCGACCATCAGCCCGCGTCGATGCCAGGCCGCCATTTCCTCGTCCACCTCGTCCTCGCTCACCCGCACGCCATCGAAGTAGTCGGTAATGGTCCCGTGCACCTCGGGGAGCACGCGGTATTCGCCGTCGGCGGCGAAGGCCGCCATCGTCGCAGCACACGCCCCACCGTCGCGGCTGGTCGCCTCAAAGAGCAGGCGCTCGAAGTTGGACGACACGCCGATGTCCATCGACGGGCTGGAGGTTGCAACCACGTCGGCCGCCACCATCGCCCCCCGGTCGAGGAAACGCACCAGGATGTCGTTGCGGTTGGAGGCGACGATCAGTCGTCCGACCGGCAGGCCCATCGCCTGGGCCGCCCACCCGGCGAACACGTTGCCGAAGTTGCCGGTCGGCACCGCAAAGCTCACCGGCGCGCCGTCGGGAGACACCGCCAGATGTGAGGTGACGTAGTAGACGATCTGGGCCATCACCCGCGCCCAGTTGATCGAGTTGACCGCACCCAGGTTCACCTCGGTGCGAAACGCCTCGTCGGCGAAGGCGGCCTTGACCAGGCGCTGGCAGTCGTCGAAATCGCCTTCGACCGCCACCGCATGCAGGCTGGGGTCGGCCAGCGTGGTCATCTGGCGGCGCTGCACCTCCGACACGCGCCCGTCGGGGAAGAGGATGAACACCTCCACCGCGTCGGAGTGGCGACAGCCCTCCATCGCCGCCGATCCGGTGTCCCCCGAGGTGGCACCGAGCACGGTCAGCCGCTCGCCGCGACGCCGCAGGGCCACGTCGAAGAGCCGGCCGACCAGCTGGAGCGCCACGTCCTTGAATGCCAGGGTCGGGCCCCAGAACAGCTCGGTCAGGTACAGCCCGTCGCCCAGGTTGCGCACCGGGCACACGTCGGGATGGTCGAACACCGCGTACGTGTCGGCGACGAGAGCGTCGAACTCGGCCCGCTCGAACTCCCCGGCGACGAACGGCCACATCACCTCGGCCGCCACCTCCGCATACGGGCGACCGCGCAGCCGGTCGAGGGGAGGCAGCTGCGGCCAGCGCTCGGGCAGGTACAGCCCGCCGTCGGGGGCCAGGCCGCCCAGTAACACGTCAAAGAAGCCCTGGGGTTCGGCGCCGCCCCGGGTCGAGACGTACCTCATCGGTTCCACCTCCCGGTTCACTCGGCCACCACGCGCAGTACCGAGGCCACCCGGGCGACCGTGTCGAGGCGCCGCAGATCGCTCAGGCAGGCCTGCACGTCGCGTTCGGTGGCGTCGTGGGTGATGAAGACGATGCGGGCGTCGTCGCCGAGACCCTCCTGTTCCATCGAGCGGATCGACACGCCGTGCGAGCCGAACACCGAGGCCACCTCAGCCAACACGCCGGGTCGGTCTCGCACCTCGACGTTGACGTAATACGGGCTGGACAGGTCGTCGACGCTGCGCAGCTGCGCCTTGGCCAGGTGCCCTACCGAGGCGTGGGTGCCCCGGGCCAGGTTGGCCGCAGCGTCGATCACGTCGCCGAGCACGGCGGACGCCGTCGGTCCTCCGCCGGCGCCCCGGCCGTAGAACATCAGGTTGCCCACCACGTCGCCCTCGACGAACACCGCGTTGTAGCTGTCGCGCACGCCGGACAGCGGGTGGTCGGCGCTCACCATCGCCGGATGCACCCGGGCGGCGATCGACCCGTCGTCGAACCGCTCGCAGATTGCCAACAGCTTGATCGTGTAGCCGAGGCGCCGGGCGAAGCTGATGTCGGCGGCGGAAACATCGGAGATGCCCTCGTGGGCGACGTCGCCCGCCACCACCCGGGCGCCGAAGGCGATCGAGGCGATGATGGCCGCCTTGGCGGCGGCGTCAAAGCCTTCGACGTCGGCGGTCGGGTCGCGCTCGGCGTAGCCCAGGCTCTGGGCGCTGGCCAGCGCGTCGGCGTAGCTCACGCCCTCGGTATCCATCTGCGAGAGGATGTAGTTGGTCGTGCCGTTGACGATGCCCATGATGCGGCTGATCGGCTCGCCGACCAGCGACTCGCGCAACGGCCGGATGAACGGGATGCCACCGGCGACCGCCGCCTCATAGAGCAGGTCCACACCCGCCGCCTCGGCGGCGTCGGCCAGCTCGCTACCCACGTTGGCCAACAGTTCCTTGTTGGCGGTGACCACCGGCTTGCCGGCCGCGAGCGCCGTAGCGATCAGTTCCCGAGCCGGCTCGATGCCCCCGATCAGCTCGACGACCAGGTCGACGTCATCGTCGCTCACAACCCCGGCGGCGTCGGTGGTGACGATCTCAGGGTCGAGGGCCACGCCGCGTTCCCTCGACATCGACCGGACCGCCACGCGGCCCACCCGCAGCCGGATGCCGGTGCGGGCCTCGATCGCGTCGCCGTGCTCGTCGATCAGCCCGATCAACGCCGCCCCGACGTTGCCGGCGCCCAGAACGCCCACGGTGATCTCGGTCGGACGGGCGGCGGTGGACTCGACTGCGATGGGGCTCACGGGCTGCCACGCTACCGGCCGAGGGCGCCGACGTCCGAAGCGGTTTGGCCAACGGCCTCACAGCCGGTGGGCGGTCAGCCCACGTCGGTGGCCAACAGGTCGTCCATCGTTTCCCGGCGCACGACCAGGCGCGCCTGGCCGTCGGCGACGAAGACGACCGGAGGGCGCAGCACTTTGTTGTAGTTGGAGCCCATCGAATGCCCGTAGGCGCCGGTGACCGGGGTGGCGATCACGTCGCCCACCGCCAGGTCGGCGGGCACCGCACCGTCGACGACCAGCTTGTCCCCCGACTCGCAGTGCTTGCCCACCAGGGTGACCGTGCGAGGCCGCTCCGCCGCCACCGCCCGGGGCAGGAAGGTCTCGTAGCCCGATCCGTACAGCACCGGCCTGGGGTTATCCGACATCCCGCCGTCGACCGCCACGTAGGTGCGCACGCCGGCGATCTCCTTGATCGTCCCCACCCGGTACAGGGTGATCGCTGCGGCTGCAGCGATCGACCGGCCGGGCTCGGCCGACACCGTGGCCCGGATGCCCGCCTCGTCGCACGCCCGGTGGATGCCGTTGGCCCACTGGGTGATCGTCGGCGCCTCTTCCCCGGCCACGTACGGCACACCCAACCCGCCGCCGACGACGAACTCGGGCAGGTCCCATTCACCGACGATCGGGCCGAGCATCGCCAGCGCATCGGCGAAGTTCTCCGCCGAGAACACCTGCGATCCGATGTGCACGTGGATGCCCATCAGCTCCATCGCCGGGCTGGCGGCGGCCCGGGCCAGCGCGCCCGCCGCATCGCCGGCGGCGAGCGGGAAACCGAACTTGGAGTCGGGCACCCCGGTGGCCACCTCGTCAAGGGTGTGCACCTCGATTCCGGGGTTGGTCCGGATCAGCACCGCAGGGGACGGGGCGCCGCCTGCGACCAGCGCCTCGATCCGGTCCAGTTCGTCGAAGCTGTCGACGACGATGCGACCCACCCCGTCGCGCATCGCCAGGTTCAGCTCCGCCTCGGACTTGTTGTTGCCGTGCATCACCAGCGACGCAGCCGGCACACCGGCGGCCCGGGCGACGTGGTACTCCCCGCCGGTGGCGACGTCGATCGTCATGCCCTCCTCGTGCACCAGCCGGGCCATCGCCCGACACAGAAACGCCTTGGATGCATACGCCACCCGGCCGTCGAACGCCGCCATCGCCTCGCGGCAGCGCTCCCGCAGGTGGGCCTCGTCGTAGACGAACAGCGGGGTGCCGAACTCCTCGGCCAGGTCGAGAACGTTGCACCCACCGATCAGCAGCGTCCCGTCCCCGTCGACCTCGGCGGTCCGTGGAAGCAGCTGGGGTGGCACCGGGCGGGAACGGTCGGTCGGCGACGGGTTCGATTGCACCCGGTCAGTTTGCCCGCCGGCCGGCGTCGACCCCGAAGTCGTTCCGACCATGGCCCATCCCTGAGCTACGATGCACCCGCTCGAAGCATGCTTTGAGACCCCGCTCCCGTAGCTCAGGGGATAGAGCATTGGCCTCCGGAGCCATGTGCGCAGGTTCGAATCCTGCCGGGAGCAC